>JBFEXN010000103.1:0-6295 GCA_041562655.1 Sulfurimonadaceae bacterium | reverse complement strand
GTTTCTGTCATCATCCAAGACAATGCAGGCGGTATCCCTGAGGATGTCAAGGATAAGATATTTGACCCATACTTTACGACCAAAGGTGATCTGCACGGAACCGGTCTGGGACTATACATGTCACATGACATAGTGAAAAATCATCTAAAAGGTGACATAAGCGTTGAGAACATCGAAGGTGGTGCCTGTTTTACAATCATGGTACCTTTTGATGTTGACGCACATAGCAGCTGATATCGTCAGCTTGTGCCTTTTCCAGCAGAATGATATCCCGCTGAAATGGAAGTGTCTATGCTCCTGAGTCTTGCTTAGTGCAGGCAGGTCGTATGAGCATACCGGGTAAAATATAGAAACTGATATCAATAAGTATTTTTACAGCAACAACGAGATAAAATACAAGATTATTTTTTTAAAGGAAAAACCATGGGTATGCCTAGTGGAATGGAACTATTATTAATTTTTGGAATCGTCGTGCTTCTTTTTGGTGCTAAAAAAATCCCTGATCTTGCAAAAGGTATCGGTAAGGGAATCAAAGATTTTAAATCTGAGATGAAAGATGATGAGCCTACTGAAGTTGCATCAACTGACGAACCGAAAAAAGTTGAGAAGACTGAATCAACAGAAGAGACTTCAACGCCTTCTGAAACTACTAAACAAGCTTAGTCTTGAAGCAGCGCGTCCTCGCACTGCTTAACAGCAGCATCCAACGTGAAATCGTTTTAGAAAAACCTCGTGACCGCTCGTTTGGTCATTTTGCTACGCCTATTGCTTTTGCTATGGCAAAAGAACTCAAAAAATCTCCAATGATCATCGCTTCTGAACTGGTTGAGCTTTTCTCAAAAGATGAGATGTTTACAAATGTTGAGGCGGTAAAAGGGTACTTGAACTTCAAGTTGAGTGAAGACTTTTTGGATGAGTACGCTTCATGGGCACTGGTCAATCCTGAAGCATTTGGAAAAGGAACAGAGTCAAGTACGATCCTTTTAGAGTTCGTTTCCGCAAACCCGACAGGTCCGTTGCATATCGGACACGCTCGCGGTGCAGTTTACGGAGATACCCTTCTTCGTCTTGGACGTCATTTAGGACATGATATCACAGCTGAGTATTACGTCAATGATGCCGGCAATCAGATCGAACTTCTGGGAACCTCATTGATGCTGGAAGGTCAAGCGAATATCTTGGGTCTTGAAGTAGAGTATCCTGAAAACTACTATCGCGGTGAGTATTTGACTGAATTGGCAAAAATAGCTGCTGAGAAGTATGGTCAAGATGTCTTTACCGATGCTGAAAAGATCAAAGAAGTAGCACTTTGGGCTAAAGATGAGGTCTTGGAGATGATTGTCAAAGACCTGGATGCGATCAATGTCCATTTTGATACCTTTGTCAGTGAAGCCGGTCTGTATGAAGATTGGGACCGTGTTATGGGCCTTCTTAAAGCTAAGGGCGGTGTAGAAGAGATCGAAGGTAAACAGTGGTTGAAATCTTCTGAAAAGGGAGATGAAAAAGACCGTGTTATCGTTAGAGAAGATGGGCGCCCTACCTATCTTGCGGGTGATATCATCTATCACAACCAAAAGTTTGAACGTAAGTATGACCAATATATCAATATCTGGGGTGCTGACCACCACGGTTATATTGCCCGTGTCAAAGCCTCGGCTAACTTTTTAGGCCATGATGACAACACGCTTGATATACAGCTGACTCAGATGGTCTCTTTGCTTAAAGACGGTGAACCGTTCAAGATGAGTAAACGTGCCGGTACGGTTATCGGGATGAACGATGTAGTTGAAGAGATCGGTTCGGACGCACTGCGTTTTATGTTCGCTTCTAAAAAGTCTGATACGGCATTGGAATTTGACCTGGAAGATCTCAAGAAGACAGACAGTTCAAACCCGGTGTTCTATGTCAATTATGCGCATGCACGTATACAGACGATCCTAGGAAAGAGTGAGATCAGCCGTGAAGAGATCATGGCCTCATCATTAAAAGGTTTGGGTGAAGATGCAGACAACCTTCTTTTTGAAGCAATGCTTTTGAATGAAGTGGTAGAGGACGCATTTAATTCACGCCAGGTACAAAAACTGACAGATTATCTGAAGGGTCTGGCAAGTACGTATCATAAGTATTATTATGACCATAAAGTCATTGGTACAGACGATGAGGCGAAGATACTCAAGCTGTTCTTGGTTGTTGCCTTGTCTATCAAGACAGGACTCTCTTTGTTGGGGATCACTGCTAAGGACAAAATGTAAGAGGCTTGGCTTCTTACACCTTTGTTAATTAATCTTCATCTCGCAGTGAAGATATCTCTCCTAGAAACTCTTCCATATTATATTTAGCACGGTATTCCGGTGTCATTATATGAATCAAGATGTCTCCCAAATCAACAACGATCCACTCGTCACTGATATCAACACCTAGAAATGTCTCAGCTGGTTTCAGATCATTTTTGAGATAGTTTAACAGTGCCTCAGTATGACGTGCGTTAAGTGAAGATGCGATCACGACTTGATCAACAAAGTAGTCTTTGCCTCTAAGGTCAAAAACCTCGATGCTCTCTGCTTTGTTTTTATCGAGAACAGCAGAGATCTTTTCTATACGTTTATCCATTTTTTATATCCTTGTAGTAGGTGAGTATTTCATCAGCAATGTTTTTATCGAGATAAGCCTTGTCGACTTGTTCTCTTAACTCGGTGGCGGAAATGTTTTGTCTGATATCAAGGCTGATGTACTTAGAAGGAATATCGATTCCATCCCGCGTTGCCACGACCCAGGTGACCATCTTGTCCAACTCTTCAAAGTGTTTCCACTGAGGAAGACTTTGAAGATTGTCAGCACCGATAATAAGATAGATAGTGTCTCCACTGTCCATAAAATGCTTGACCGTCTCAATAGATGCTACCGCTCTGTTCTGATCGACTTCAAAAGAACTTACATCTACGTTTTTCAGATCTTTCGTCATGGCTTTCAACCACTTCAGACGTAAACTTGCCGGTGCAAAAGATTTAGACTTGAACGGATTTAAAAAGGCAGGTACGACAATCAGCCTATCTATGTCCAAAGTGGACAAGGTCTGCTTGATAATATCTAAATGCCCTATATGAGGGGGATCAAAGCTTCCGCCAAAGATTGCTTTTTTCATCTTCACCATAATTTATGGGAATTATAACTAAAAATAGGTATAATCGCGCTATATTTTCTGCTTAAAAGCGGATAGTTTTATAGGATAGATACAATGGCATTAAAAATCGCGATTAATGGACTTGGACGTATTGGACGCTGTGTAGCACGTATTATTGCAGATAGAGATGATATCGAACTCGTAGCGGTGAATGCGAGCGGTTCACACGAGATGATTGCATACAACCTAAAATATGATTCTGTACATGGCACACGTGATGATGTGAAGATCGAAGACGGCTATCTTTGTATAGGGAGCGACCGTGCGAAGATCTTATCTGAGCGTGACCCTGCAAAGTTAAACTTTTGTGAAGAGGGTGCTGAGATGGTACTTGAATGTACCGGTGCTTTTTTAACACAAGAGAGTGTTCAGGCTTACTTAGACAATGGCATTAAGAAGGTTCTTTTCTCTGCGCCTGCAAAAGACGATACTCCTACCTTTGTCCTGGGTGCGAACGAAGATACGTATGCAGGTCAAGCGATCGTGTCAAATGCTTCATGTACGACAAATGGACTGGCTCCTGTGGCAAAGGTCCTCGATGATGCTTTTGGTATCAAAAACGGTTTGATGACAACGATCCATTCATACACGTCATCGCAGCCTATTTTAGATGCTAAGCATAAGAAAGACCCTCGTAAGGGTCGCTCTGGCGCAACAAACCTAGTACCGACAACGACAGGTGCAGCAAAGGCTATCTCAAAGGTACTGCCAAATCTTGCAGGTAAGCTCAATGGTCAAGCGATAAGAGTACCGACTCCGGATGTCTCCATGGTAGATCTAACCGTTACATTGAACAAAGGTGTGACAGTCGAAATGGTCCAAGAAGCTTTTAAAACAGCAAGCGAAGGTTCACACAAAGGTATCTTGGGCGTTGACGAAGAGTATCGTGTATCGCAAGACTTTGTAGGTGAAAGCTTGAGTACAGTGGTGGTGATGGATACTATTCAAGTGATCGATGACAACCTTGTCAAAGTACTTTCATGGTACGACAACGAGTGGGGATACTCTTGTCGTCTCGTCGATATGGCACTTCATATCTCCAAATAATAAAATTTTCACATAATTGAGACACCCTCTCTGAAGAAGAGAGGTGTCGGCGTCTATGCCAGAAAGGAAAACAATGCAACTTCACTCGATCAAGGATCTGGACTTCAAGGCCAAAAAAGTATTTATCCGTTGTGACTTCAATGTGCCGATGGATGAGTATGGAAACATAACAGATGATAGACGTATCCGTTCAGCTCTTGCTACGATCAACTACTGTTTGGATCAAGACTGTGCGATTATCCTTGCCTCACATCTCGGCCGTCCTAAGGGTGAGTTCTCTGAAAAATATTCTCTGGCACCGGTACAAAGAAGACTACATCAGCTTCTTCAGCGTGAAGTGACATTGACTAAAGATGTAGTCGGTGAAGACGCTCTTGATAAAGTCTCAAAGATCAAATGTTGCGATGTGATCCTTTTAGAAAACCTCCGTTTTGAAAAGGGTGAGACTAAAAATGATGAGACACTCTCCAAGACGCTAGCAGATATGGCAGATATCTATATCAATGATGCTTTCGGTGTTAGCCACAGAGCACACGCTTCAGTAGAAGGAATCACACATCATTTTGATGAGAATCACAAGGCTGCAGGTTTCTTGCTTCAAAAAGAGATCAAGTTCTTTGGAGAGCTGGTAAAACGTCCAGTACGTCCATTTGTCTCTGTTGTCGGTGGATCCAAGGTGTCAGGTAAACTTGAAGCCTTGATCAACCTTCTTCCAAAAGTAGACAAGATGATCATCGGCGGGGGGATGGCATTTACATTCCTAAAGGCACAAGGTTATGATGTTGGAAACTCTTTAGTCGAGGATGATCTTCTTGATGATGCCCTTGAGATCATGTCGGAGGCAAAAAAACGCGGTGTAAAACTTTATCTTCCGGTAGATGTGGTCGCTGCCCAGACGTTTTCAGCAGACTCTGCTACCAAGATAACGACAGCGCAGGAGATACCTCAGGGATGGATGGGACTTGATATCGGACCGGCATCGGTACGTCTTTTCCGTGAAGCGCTTGGCGATGCCCAGACGATTCTGTGGAATGGGCCGATGGGCGTATACGAGATGGAGAAATTTGCACGTGGATCAAACAAGATGTCGCATTATATTGCCGACACCTATGCTACAACCGTCGTAGGCGGTGGCGATACGGCAGACCTGGTACAACGTATCGGACTGGATGAGGAGATGACCTTTATCTCGACCGGCGGCGGGGCTTCGTTGGAACTGCTTGAAGGAAAGATCCTTCCTGGTGTCGCTCCATTGATCTGTAAGGAAGAGTATTGATAGTCGCTGCAAACTTCAAGACAAATAAGACACGTGCACAGACACGTGATTATATGGATGAGGTCAATGGATTTATGCGTTCACATAAGATACACTCTGAAGTGATGGTCTTTCCTCCGTTGACGGCACTGGACAACTTTGGACAGGGTGCGACAGTGGGTGCTCAAAACGCTTATTATGTTGAGAACGGTGCCTTCACTGGTGAAGTCGGAGTCGAGCAGTTAAAAGAGTTTGGTGTAAAGACCGTCCTTATCGGTCACTCTGAGCGTCGTCATATCTTGGGAGAATCTCAAGAAGAGATCGCGAAGAAGTTCGACTATTTTCAAAAGCTTGGATACACGATCGTCTACTGCATCGGCGAAAAACTTGAGACAAGAGAAGCCGGACAAGAGGCTTTGATGGCGTACATAGAGACACAGCTTGTCGGCATCGATCTTGAGTATGAGAACCTTGTGGTGGCGTATGAGCCCGTTTGGGCTATCGGCACGGGCTTGGTCCCAAGCAGTGAGGATATCAAGTCTATCCATGCAGACCTTAGAGCTAAGACATCAAAGCCGCTTCTGTATGGTGGCTCAGTCAAGGTCTCCAATATGGAAGAGATCGTCTCTATTGAGAATGTCGATGGTGTTTTAGTAGGTGGTGCATCCTTATATGCACAGAATTTTTGTGAGATGATTAAAATAGCAGAAGGAGTTAAATAGTGATAATGAAGGGTAAAAAAGGTCTGATCGTAGGCCTTGCAAACAACAAGTCGATAGCATACGGAATAGCAAAAGCATGTGCAGATCAAG
>JBFEXN010000102.1:0-6336 GCA_041562655.1 Sulfurimonadaceae bacterium | reverse complement strand
GGATATCCGATCTCAAGACTTCTTTTAACGGGTGTCTGCTTGATACGCTCAGTCATGGCATCAATCGCACCTAAAAGCTCGTCTTTGTCTTCGCCTTGTACACGCCATCCTAATAAAAAGGCAGATATTTGCTCAGGAATGGCGGTGCCCTCAAGAATCATACTCATCACCTCATGCATCTCAGCCCGAGAGAGGTGGCGATTTTCCTCTGGACCGGTGCCGACCGCTTTGAGAAAGTCATGAAATCGCATTAGAAAACGATCTTTCCGTCACTTTGAAGTTGTGCAATGATACCTTTGGCTTTTTCATGTCCGGCATAGGCTGCTTTACGACACCACTCTAGCGCTCTGTCTTGATCTGCTTCGCATCCATGACCCTGGTCATACATCTGACCCAGATTATATTGTGCGGTCGGTACATTGGCTTCAGCGGCCTTGCTAAAGAGGTAAAACGCTTTGTTGTAATCCATCTCTATCCCATGTCCCTCTTTGTAGAGTACGCCAAGGTTGTTATAGGCTTCCATGTTTCCACGTTTGGCTGCTTCTTCGTACCAGAAGGCAGCCTCGGAAAAGTTTTGAATACAGCCTAAGCCCTTTTCTAACATCATGGCTACTTCATATTGTGCCTGAGGGACCTCTTTAACGGCTGCTTCAAGGAAGTATTCATGGGCCCGAAACATATCATGTGCAATGCCCTCGCCATGGATGAGTAATACAGCAATGTTGTACATTGCTAAGGGGTGTTTCTGTTCGGCTGCCTTTTCGTACCAGTGTACGGCTTGAGAAAGGTCTTTTTCGGTGCCTTGTCCATTTTGGTACATGTAGCCAAGACTCGCTTGTGCTGTTGCATCACCAGCTTGAGCAAGTTCGCTGTAAAGCTTAAAAGCGGTCTCGAAATCAGAATTATTATAGGCGCTGTGGGCTTGTTGGATCATAATGTATTGTACTCTTTATCTTTAAAATTTCTTCTTGGGAAGTATTTGTATTATTTTTACAATTATAGCGATTGAAGGTTATAGAATGATTTAATATAATCATTAAGTATTTGCAATTATTATTGTGAAACAAGTCCCCTCATCGATATTTCTTGCGATCAGTTCTCCCTGGCATTGTTGTTCGACTATATTCCTACTCATGTATAGCCCCAGACCATGACCTATTTTTTCATCTTTTGTCGAGAAATAAGGATCAAAGATACGCTCAATGACGTCTGCTTCTATACCTCCGGCGTTATCTTTGATCTCTATATGGAGCTTGTCTCTGTTTTGAGTCATACTGATATCAATGGTCGCAGAAGGTGTCTCTTGCTTCAAAAAAGCCTCTTGCGAATTTTTAAGTATGTTGAGAATGACCTGGTAGAACTCTCCCGTGATCAGCCTCTGAGAAAGTTCTTCATCACCTTGTATAGAGATGGCTATATTTTGCTCATTAAACGAGTTTGAGATAATCGCCGCGGATTTTTCCAAAAGCTTATATAGAGGAGTTGCAGCTGATCGGTGTGAAGGCTCATACATCTTTCTGAACTCATCGATAGTGGACGAGAGCGTCTGTGTATACTCTTCAATACGACTCACTTGTTCATTAAAGTCATCGGGATCGATTTCATCCAGGGCCAGAGATAGTTTGAGTTGAGATGTGACAGCAGAGATACGGGAAAGAGGCTGTCTCCACTGATGCGCTATCATGTTAAGGAGCTCATTCATCTGTATGTTTCTATTTTGTGCATAAAGCTTGTTTTGTTGCTCTTTCTGTTTGGCTATGGCCTGTTCTACCCGATCTTCAAGTTCCTTATTGAGGGTAGCTAGATCGTTTATCTGGTCAAACTGGGCAATGGCGGTACGAATCGCCGTGAATAGTTTTTCAACAGTCAGGTCAGTCTTTGACTTATAATCATTGATGTCATAATTATCAATGATCTCTTTTTCCGGGATATCGCCGGGTTGTCCGGTGCGGATAATAATACGGGCAATATTATTATCAAGTTGCTTACGTATAAAATTGGCTACTTCCAGGCCTGCATCGCCTGTCTCCATTCCGATATCAAGTAAGATGATCGCAAAGTCTGACTGTGTTTTAAGTAGCTCAATAGCTTCTTTAGCGCTATAAGCTGATTCGAAAGAGATGCCCTTGTCTTTGAACTTAAGGTCTTTAAGGGCCAGTTTGGTCACGGTGTGGATGTCTTTGTCATCATCGACAATAAAGAGTTTCCATGTATCAGGCCCAATAGAAGGTGATACACTCTCTTCAGAAGCAAAGGTAAAGGGTGTTGAGTCAGACATGCGCTATCACCATTATTGATATAATTTGATACATTATAATATGCACTCTATAAAATAGATGGCGCACAAAGAATATTAGTTTGTTTTCTTAAAGTAGAAGCTTTGTGATTATTGCTATCAGCGACGAGTCTTGTCCGGACCGCGCTTTTTCTGTTTAAGTTTTGAGATGACATCATGTAAGCGCTCTTTTTCTGCAAGATGGTCATCACGGATCAGGTGCTCATCTCCCCCATCAACTTTTGGGTCGTACTCCATAATCTCAGGTACATAATCTGCGTATTTATCTTTTTTGTCTGACATTATCCATCCTCTGCTATTCTATCTTTCTGCATTATATTAAATATTTTTTTAAATTATGAAGAGAACAAATGATTTGTCTCTAAAATTACTTTATAAAGGTATAATTCCGATACAAAACAAGGAAATCGCTCTGTTTGGTGATATGCCTTTAAAAAATTATTTCTCAACCTTTAAAATAGGTTCAGAAAGGAACACTCTTGAAATACGATGTAATTGTTGTCGGTGGGGGGCATGCTGGTGTTGAAGCAGCCTTGTCTGCGGCGCGAATGAACCAAAAAACTCTCTTAATCTCAATGCTGGCAGAAAATGTGGGTGCAACCTCATGTAATCCAGCAGTCGGCGGTCTTGCCAAGGGTCACTTAGTCAAAGAACTTGATGCACTTGGTGGGCAGATGGGGCTTATCACAGACGAGGCGGGAATACAGTTTCGTATCTTAAATGCGGCAAAGGGTCCAGCAGTACGTGGAACCCGTGCCCAGATAGATATGGATAAATATCGTGTTATCGCTAGAAATATCACGCTGACGACTCCCAATTTACAACTCCTGCAAGAGACGGTTGAGAGTCTGATCCTTGATGGTGACAGTGTTGTCGGTGTGAAGACGGAGTTTCTAAACGAGTATATGGCCTCAAAGGTCATTCTGACTACAGGAACTTTCTTACAGGGTGTAGTACATATTGGTGAGACGACGCATGAAGCAGGCCGTTTTGGGGAGTTCTCAGCAAAAAAACTGGGACTTCAACTGCGTGAGTTGGGTCTTGACGTGGGGCGTTTGAAGACAGGGACATGCCCGCGTGTGGACAGCTCTAGCATAGACTTTTCCGTGATGGAAGCCCAGCCTGGTGACGAACTGCCTATGCCTTTTAGTTTTCGTACCGATAGGGAAGCTTTTAAAACACAGAAGCAGCAGCTACCGTGTTATATCACCTACACGAATGAGACAACACATAATATCATCGAGTCAAACTTTCATCGTGCCCCGCTTTTCTCAGGGCAGATAGAAGGGGTTGGCCCACGTTATTGTCCGAGTATTGAAGACAAGATCAACCGTTTTAGAGATAAAGACAGGCATCATCTTTTTATAGAGCCTCAAACGATGGAAAACACAGAGTGTTATATTAACGGTATGAGTACTTCATTGCCGCCTGATGTTCAGCGTGAGATGATCCACTCTGTAAAGGGGATGGAAAATGCGCGGATCGTACGTTACGGATATGCGATTGAATACGATTATATCAACCCGACAGACCTGACACATACGCTTGAGACAAAAAAGATAAAGAACCTTTATCTTGCAGGTCAGATCAATGGGACCACGGGATACGAAGAAGCAGCAGCTCAAGGTCTTATGGCCGGTATCAACGCTTCATTGGCAAACCAAGGGAAAGAGCCTTTTATCCTGCGTCGTGATGAGGCGTATATAGGTGTCATGATCGATGATCTTGTGACAAAGGGGACAAAAGAGCCTTACCGTATGTTCACCTCACGTGCCGAGTACAGACTGCTTTTAAGAGAGGAGTCTGCCGACCTTCGCCTAAGCGGTTACGGATATGACCTGGGTCTTCTATCGGATGAGGTCAAGGCCGATGTCGATCTTAAAAAAGCACAGATCGATGAGGGTGTCAGGTACCTTAATGAGACGGAGTGTACGCCGAACAAAGAGTTTTTGGAGCTTTTATCAGAGATGGATGAGCTTCATATAACAGACAAGACGCTGGCAATCAATATCGCAGCGAGAAAAAGCTTTACCCTAGAGAAACTACTGAAGCTAGAGCCTCGAATTGCCAAGTTTGACGAGTATGTCCAAAACCAGATCATGATCGAAGCAAAGTATGCCCGTTATATTGAGAAGCAGTTACAAGATATCGAAAAGATGAAAAAACGCCTACATATCAAGATACCGGAAGGATTTGATTTTAGAATCGTCAAGGGTCTGAGCAATGAGATGATCGAGAAGTTTGAAAAGTTCAATCCGCCGACACTACAGGCTGCTTCACAGATCTCAGGGGTAACGCCTGCAGCGATCGAGATATTGCAAATATACATCAAGATGGGGCAGAGAAAATAATGGCACAGATCTTTTATTATGCACACACGGGACACCGTATCGGACTAGACAGATTTCACAGGGCGGCGGCGATCATCAATGCCTTACCTGAGTTGGATATAACACTGTTGACTTCAGATTATCGCATCGCACAGATCGCACACACTTATGGTGTAAAACGTTCTGTTGGTGTAGACGTCGTCCGTAATATCCCCCAGATAGCAAATAATGGGGATATATTGATATTTGACTCTGCAGAGGCCAATCCGGCGATGCTGGCTGATATGCAACGATATTTCTCCAAGTTTATCCGCATATCAGATGATCCGGAGGATCAGGTATATCCGGGCGAGTATCTTGTCAACCCTTATATCGAGGATGAGAACTGCTGTAATGCCCTTGGTGTCGATCCCCACTATTTTGAACAGGGTGATAAAAAAGATGAGAAGATATTTTTCTTTGGAGATGATGACTATGAAGAGGACCTTTTACGTTATAAGAGTAAGTTGTCCGATGCCAGACTCAAACTACTCCTAGGGTTTTACTTTTTCATCGATTATGAGGAAAAACTCAAGGATGCCTTTACTGATATCATAGAACCTGAAGAGTACACACAGAGCGTGAAAGAGGCTTCAGTGTTTGTAACATCATCGCCTGTAGCGGCACTTCAGGCATTGGCCTCGGGATCAAGCCCTATCTATATACAGCGGGAAGATTATCCTAAAGACTTTCTGCTCTTGTTTGAAAAGCTGAACATCCCTTGTCTGAACTATGAGGGGATGGAAAATTTAGATAAGATCATTGGTGCAATAGCATCACACGAATACCAAGTGTTAAACACAGATGCTACGGATATTGCGGAATTTATTCAAAGAGTAATAAATTAATTCTTATTTAAATTATAATTATGTACTATCTAAGTAAGTTAATTTTTATAACTAGTATCAATGGCTTATAGGTGAATTGTTGATATTTAGAATGCAAAAGTGAGAAAAAATGGAAAAATCAAGCAGACGCGGGTTTATGGGCAAGGCATTTGGTGCCGTTGCTGGTGTTGGAGCCGTTGGTTCATTAGTAGCAATGAAGCAGTCTTGGGATCCACTACCAAGCGTAAAAGCAGCAGGTTTTACTGAGATAGATCTCTCTTCCATCGAGGAGAACAAACTTGTTGTAGAAAAATGGCGTGGAAAACCAATTTTTGTCCTTAAAAAGACGGCTGCAATGGTCGCTGAGCAGAGTGCGGCAGATCTGGCCCGTGATATCATCATCGACGGCAGTCATTTTATGATCACGATCGGTCTGTGTACGCACCTTGGCTGTATCCCAGCGTACAGAGAAGCGAAGAAAGACTTTCAATGTGCTTGTCATGGAGGAGAGTTCAACGCTTCGGGGATTGAGACGAAATCACCGCCTCCATCTCCACTTGTGATTCCTCCTTTTAAGATCGCAGGCAAGAAAGTGCTTCTTGGTGAAGAAGGTCCGGAATACAAAAAAATGAAAGCTGACGGCGTCGTCGCTTAAGGGAAGGGGAATAAATGGCACATTTTGAAAAAGCGACAAGTGTTAAAGATTGGTTGAACCAGCGTTTAGCAATTGAAAAAGTTGAAAAAGTCATGGCATCCGAGTACTGGATCCCAAAAAACCTCAACTTCCTTTGGGCGATGGGAATGGTCCTGGCTGTTACTTTCGGTCTGCTTCTGGTCTCAGGTG
>JBFEXN010000101.1:0-6374 GCA_041562655.1 Sulfurimonadaceae bacterium | reverse complement strand
CCAAAGAAAATTGCCTGAAATGTTGTCTTGTCTATTATCTGAAATGCTTCGTCCCACGCCAAAGACATGTGTGTCACATCATCATGGATACCAATCGTGAAATGAAGCTTTGGACTCTCCTTTCTGAGTTCATCAAAAACAGCTTTTATCATCCCAGGTGTGAATTCCTTAGATGAAAGGCCATAGCGCCCTCCGATCACATGTGGTATACGAAAATGCAAAGTACCGTTCTCTTTTGCTTCGTTCAGGGCAGCAACAACGTCAAGATACAGCGGCTCGCCAAGTGAACCAGGTTCTTTTGTACGATCAAGTACGGCGATGGAGCTTAGTGTCTTTGGTAATATCTTTATAAAATCTTGCAACGGGAATGGGCGGTAAAGCCTCACCTTCACAACGCCTACCTTCTCACCGAGCGCATTTGCATATTCGACGTATTCATGTACTGCTTCTGCACCTGATCCCATGATGACAATAAGATTTTCGGCATCTTCTGCTCCGACATACTCGATCAAACGGTATTGTCTACCCGTTAAACTTGCAAACCGGTCCATGCTCTGCTGTAATATTTCAGGTACCCTCTCATAGTAGGGATTGACACTTTCGCGCCCTTGAAAATAGATATCTGCGTTTTGTGATGTTCCGCGTATAAACGGATTGTCCGGTGTCAGGGCGCGTTCTCTGTGTTCACTTATAAGCTCGTCATCGATCATGCGATGTATCGTCTCATCATCGATCAACACGATCTTATTTATCTCATGTGATGTTCTAAAACCATCAAAGAAATGTAAAAATGGCACCCGTGCCTTGAGCGTTGCGGCCTGGGCAATCAAGGCAAAGTCGTGTGCTTCTTGAACGGAATTTGATGCCAAAAGCGCAAAACCGGTCTGACGCACGGACATCACATCCGTATGATCTCCAAAGATGGACAATGCCTGCGATGCGACAGAACGAGCAGCGACGTGAAATACGGTAGAAGTCAGTTCGCCTGCTATCTTGCACATATTGGGTATCATCAGTAAAAGACCTTGAGAGGCAGTGAATGTTGTCGTAAGCGCGCCCGTTTGAAGTGCCCCATGGACGGCGCCGCTTGCCCCGCCTTCACTCTGCATCTCCATGACCGTCGATTTCATGTTGAAGATGTTCTTTTCACCTTCCATCGCGTACAGGTCACTCCATTCCCCCATCGGAGACGCCGGTGTGATCGGGTATATGATGATGATCTCATTGAGCTTGTAGGCAATACGTGCTACAGCCTCATTCGCGTCTATCGTAGCAATTAATTTCTTCATGCTGGCCACCCTCTTCTGACTTATTCTAGCACATTTATATATTATTCTTATATGACGATAATGCATTTTTACACCAGTGGGGTCATCATATTCCAGCAAGAAAGGCGCTATACTAAACACATCACTTCAGTAGATTTAAATATACAATCAGTAAAATTTCTTAGACAAAACAGCGTTCAGACAGGGATAATAATTGGCTTATTACATTATAAAACTAATAATTACAACATTTTTAATCGTATTGATCTCAGAGATCGCCAAAAGAAGCAGCTTGGCAGGAGCATTGTTAGCAGCAATTCCACTTGTATCCATACTGGCAATGACATGGATGTATATCGATACAAGCGACAGCGCCAGCGCTGTAGCATTCTCAAACAGGATTGTCTGGTTAATCGCACCGTCAATGACACTTTTTATAGCCTTCCCTCTATTGATAAAAAGAGGCTTAGGATTTTACCCAAGTATGTTTATTTCTATAATGATGACTATTATTGCTTACTACAGCGTTGTCCTTGTACTTGATAAGTTTGGTATCAAGCTATAGGCTCAGGCTCAAACAGAGTTCCAAGGGTGTGCTCATCATTCAACAGAAAGGATTCCGCGGCACTCAGATCAAACCCGTTGCATAAGAACATCTTTCTTCCGCGTTCAATAAGATAGTCCGCAGCCTTTAACTTTGTGACGATACCACCTGTTGCAAAGGCATTATTCGGTGTCGTATCATCAGCCAAGACCTCTTTGGGTAATGAATGAATCACTTTAAACAGTTTGGCATCCTTGTGTTCTTGGGGGTTCTTGTCATAATAACCGTCTATATCACTTAAGATGACCAGAAGATCCGCATCCGTTGCATACGCGACATTGGCAGAGAGTTGATCATTATCCCCAAAGATCTGTTCCGGTGTGGATGTGATATCATTTTCATTGACTATCGGCAGGATGTTATTGTCTAAATGGGTGTTTATGATCTCTTGAAACATCCGCGTACGTTTTCGTGAATCAAAATCGTCTTCCGTCAACAGTATCTGCGCCGTGTCGATCTCATAGATATCAAACTTCCTTTTATAGCTGGACATCAAGATAGGCTGTCCAGCTGCAGCGATAGCTTTTTTGCTAATATGTTTGCTTTTATCGATCCGTAATGCCGAATACCCTGCTGCCACTGCGCCTGATGTGACCAGTATCACATCATACTTATGCCGCAGTTCTGCTATCATCCTTACCATGTTTAACATACGTTTCTTGGCGATCTCATTTTTTTCTGTCAAGACGGCACTACCGACTTTAATGACAATTCGTTTCATCTATTTTCCTTCAATCTTTTCTATTTTTCTGAGTCTTTCATGTACTTCATCAAATATTTTCTTGTTCTCATCAGAACTCGGCTGTCCCATCCTGCTAAAGATCACAATAGCCAACCATGCAGCGATGAATCCCGGGAGCAGTTCATAAAGCTCAAAAATGCCCCCTTCCAACTGTTTCCAGACAATAACTGTCAGCGAACCTGTTATCATACCGGCAATGGCTCCAAAACTTGTCACGCTGCTGTTATAAAGAGAAAGTATGACAAGCGGACCAAAAGCAGCGCCAAAACCTGCCCAGGCATAAGCGACCAGTTTCAATACACTGGAGTCCTTGTCGGTTGAAAGACACCAGGCGATTACAGCGATGATGATCACCGTTGCACGACCTACCCATACCAGTTCCCCATTGGTAGCCTCTTTTCGTACAAGCGCATGATAGATATCACGGGTAAGTACTGAAGAAGAGACAAGCAGCTGCGAGTCGATGGTACTCATAATGGCTGCTAAGATCGCAGCAAGCAAGAATCCTGCTATCCAGGGATTGAACAGTAACTGTGATAGCGTGATAAAGATCTTCTCGCTGTCTTGAAGATCAATCCCTTCAGAAAGGACGTAGGCAAAGCCAAAAAATCCGACAGCCAAAGAACCCATGATAGAGAGTATCATCCAGCTCATCCCGATTCTCTTTGCACTGTCCATCTCCTCTTCATGACGGATCGACATGAAACGCACCAAGATATGAGGCTGACCAAAATAACCAAGGCCCCAGGCCATCAATGAGATGATGCCAATGAGAGAACTTCCTCTGAGCATATCCAGCTTCGAAGGCTCAACCGATTCGATCAGTTTCAGTCCTTCTGTAACCCCTCCTATGTGATATATAACGACAATTGGCGTCACCACCAGAGCTAGCATCATCAAAATACCCTGAATAAAATCGGTCCAACTAACAGCATTGTAACCACCTAGAAATGTATAGGAGACAATGATAAAACTCCCGATAAGCAGCGCCGTCGAATAATCAAGACCAAAGGTCGCTTCAAAGAGTTTTGCACCCCCGACAAGGCCCGAAGAGGTATAAAGCGTATAAAACAGCAAGATAACAACAGCCGTCACTACGCGCAAGACATTACCTTTGTCCTCAAAGCGGTTTGAAAAGTAATCAGGAATGGTAATAGCGTCATTTAGCTTGTGCGTAAAGACACGAAGCGGTCGAGCGATATAATGCCAGTTCAAATAAGCACCAATGATCAATCCAACGGCTATCCAGCTTCCTACAATACCCTCTGCATACATCATTCCCGGCAATCCGAGTAAGAGCCATCCGCTCATATCTGAAGCCCCTGCGCTCAGTGCTGTGACACCTGGACCAAGTCCCCGGCCGCCAAGGACATAATCGCTCAGATCATCCGTCTTGAAATAAAAATAGAACCCTATTCCTACCATGACGAGTATATAGATAAAAAATGATATCAATACCGGTGTTTCCATATTCATCCTTCCTTTAGACCACGTAAACCAAGGTTACCATATCGGTGGTAACTGTCCGATATACTCTGCTCGATGTAATAATGTGTCAATTCGATTCGTCCGTGCGATACAAAACGCTCAGCTGTGATATGCTTGGCTGTCTTAGACGCTTCCTTATAGAGCATCTGCATCTGATCGAGTGGTCTTAATACCCGGATCCGATCATACTGATTGATCATACCGATAAAAGTCACATCGGCTTCTACGATAAGTTCATCCTCTTTTGCTATAAACTTCGAAGCATTGAGCTTTAACCATTTAAGATTCCTGCTATTGTGACCAAGATCAAGAGACAAGGTAACCCGAGAGCCTGCCAGCTTTGCGGCAAAATATGAGCATATGATCTCAAAGAGGCTGTCCTCATTGCTCAAACGCAGGAGTGTACTTTTGACCCCAATGTAACGGACAACATTCGATTCGCCTCTTATATGCGTATAATCATGTTCCTGTTGAAACTCTTCGGCATTGATACGCGCAAAAGAGTACAAGACTTCGAGACTCTGTTTGAGTTCATTCGTATATAATGACCCTTCAACCAGTTTCTCAAGCCCACCAAACAAATAGGACCTATCTTCTCCGGTCTTGATGGACGGAACTTTCGCATCGATCCGCATAAACTGGGTCACATAATTAAAACCGCCCGCCTTTTTGCCGCTGCCTATTGCCGATTTTCGCATACCTCCAAAAGGCTGTCTCAGTACGATAGCTCCTGTTGTCCCACGATTGATATAAAGATTTCCGGCCAAGACCCGTTCTTTCCATCTCTTTTGTTCACGTTCATCAAGACTCTCCAGACCGGAGGTTAAGCCGTATCCCGTTGCATTTACGATATCAATAGCGTCCTCAAGGTCTTTAGCACACATCACACTCAACACCGGTCCAAAAAGCTCGTTCATATGACAGAAGTCCCCCTTCTGTGTTCCCCACCGGATTGAGGGCTTCAATATGTAAGGATTCTCATTATCTGCGTACGAAGGCGATAGCAACCAGCTCTCACCCTCATCAAGAAAGTCAAGTGCCTTGAGAAGGTTTCCTGAAGGAAAGGAGACCAAGGTCCCAATACGGTTGTGCAGCTCCCACACTGATCCAACCTCGATCGATGAGACAGCATCGATCAGCATCCGTTTAAAACTTTCATCTTCGTAAAGCTCTTTTTCAAGTATCAGCAATGAAGTAGCCGAACATTTTTGACCGGAGTTGCTAAAAGCGGAGGCAACAACATTCTTTATGGCCTGGTCATGATCTGCCATCGCTGTGACGATCGTCGCATCCTTCCCTCCCGTCTCGGCACTGAGATGCAGATCAGGCCTGATCCTTAACATCTCATAGGCAGTTGCTTCACTCCCCGTAAAGATCGTAAAGTCGATGTCCCGGTTTGGGATAAGATGCTCTCCGGCCATCGCACCGTCACAGAGTGCAAGCTGCAAAGTGTTCTTACTCACACCCGCATTCCAAAAGCATTCGCAAAGCCGATAGGCACACAGAGCCGACTGCGAAGCTGGTTTAAGGATCACCGTATTTCCAGCCGCCAAAGCAGCAGCGATACCGCCTGTCGCAATAGCAATAGGAAAGTTCCACGGGCTGACGACCAGTCCCACGCCTTTACCTTGTGTTTGTACCCCTTCAAGTTCATTGACCTTGTTGACGCTGTAGGGATAAAAGTTTAAAAAGTCTATTGCTTCCGAGACTTCCACGTCTGTTTCTGCAAAGACTTTTCCGACTTCGGCTGCCGCTATGCCAATCAGATCAGCCCTGTCCTTACGGAACTCATGGGCCACGTTCATCAAGATCTCTTGCCGCTCATCAGCAGAGAGACATCTCCATCCATCAGGGTCCTTTTTTGCAGTCTCAACGGCACTTCTCAGCTCCTGAACCCCTGCCTTGATGTAACTTCCCACCGATATCTTCTCATGATATTGAGACTTATCCATCACCCCTTTCACATCGCCCGATTCCAGTGATTCTCCCGCAATGACCGATGAGACATTATAGCCGCCAGCAAGACCGATGTGTTTCCACTTCTTCACTATCTTCTCTGCCCATCTTTGGTTTTGTGGCAGTGCAAAGTCGGTATCACTTTCACTCTCATACTGATAGTGCTTGACATCGATCTTCGGTTTGGTCGGTACTTCATTCCTGTTTTGAGTCCTAAAGGGTTCAAGCTGGAGATCCGGCATTGCCATCAGCGCATCATCATAACTTCGAAGCAGTCTTTGCCAGGCCTCAGATCCTGTATCCAATCCGAAACTGT
>JBFEXN010000100.1:0-6380 GCA_041562655.1 Sulfurimonadaceae bacterium | reverse complement strand
TTTTCATCCAAGGCATTATACGCCTCTTCCATGATCTTGGTATCGATCTTTAACGCTTCACTCGACTCAGGTGTCCAGTTGTCAAATTTAGAAATGTGACGCTTTAACGCAGTATTCTTCTCTGTCTTTATCTCAGTGATGATGCTATTAACGATACTTGAGACCTGCTCAATATCCATCTTCCCACGTCCAAGTAGTTCTTCAAAAGCTGCGCCAAATCGTGCATCAGCGGTAGAAAGGATTGTCATTATCTCTTTTCCTTCTATAAAAAGGGCACTACGCCCAATAAAATAATTTCGTGATTATAGCAAAATCTTCTCAATCATCTTCTATGATTGGATATCACTCTGTGGTTCACTGAAATAAAACCCCTGAAATTCATCGACACCAAGGGACTTTACAAGTTCAAAGACCTCTTTTGAGTGTATGAACTCTGCGATCGTCTTGACACCAAGTGATTTAGAAAACTCGACGATGGTCTTGACGACTTTGTACGCATTCTCGTCTGTATCGATATTGCGTATCAACGATCCATCTATCTTCAGATAATCAGGACGTAGTTCCAAAAGGTATGAAAAGTTCGAGTAACCACTTCCAAAGTCATCAATAGCAATTTTTGCGCCCATACGTTTCACCTGATCGATAAAGTTTTGAACGGCCTTGAAGTTTTTGATACTTTCTGTCTCAACGATCTCAAACACCACATTTGTCTTTTTAGCATACTGTGAAAGCGACTCTAGGATATACCCGCAGGTCTTTTCGTTCGTAATGTCATCTGCATTGATGTTCACAGAAAAACTGATGTCCTTGTCTTTAAACTTTTTAAAACTTTCTTTGATGACGGTACGTGTGATTCCCTGATAATATTGACTTTTCTTTGCAAGCTCCAAGAAGTGGTATGGGGTCAAGACCTTATCATTGTCAATCATACGTATAAGTGATTCGTACTTTACGATCTCTTCATTACCATTGACAATAGGCTGATAATATACTTTCATGTCACCCTGGGAAAGTGCATCTTTGATCTTTTTCATCAACCTGATGTTGTTGTTGTGGACCTGCTTCAAACCAAGTTCTTCGTCATGCACGACATATGGCAGATGCATCTGCTTTGCACTTCCTAAGGCAATATCGGCACTTTCAACAGTATATTCAGATTCAAAACTGATTCCGGCATAGACTGCGACGTTAAGTTCCACTTTTTCTTTATCCACTGAGAACACATGGTTTTCAATGTCGTTGAGTACTTTTGAAACCGCCTCCTCAAATAACTCATTGTTAAGCGTATTATCTCCCAAAAGAGCAAACTCATCCGCGCCTAGATGATAGGTCTTGAACTTGTCACATCCGTTGACGATCAATGTTGCAAGGTCTACTATAAGCTGATTTCCAACCTCCACCCCATAGACATCATTGATGATCTTAAATCTATTGACATTTAAAATGGCTACCTGAGGTGCCACTATCTCATTAAGATCTTTAAAGAAGGCCTTTCTATTTGGAAGATTGGTAAGCGGATTGGTATAAAGTTGATGCTCCAACCTTGCATTGATGATCTTTAGTTCGGCTGTTTTAGTATCGACCCTATTCTCCAGCCTCTCATAATGGTCCCGTAACGAAACACCCATGACAAGGACATCCCTTTTTAACCGGTCGATCTCATCTACGTGTTTCAGATCACAAGACAACGCATTTTCCTGCTCATATATGTCAGAGAAGTCCTGTGCAGTGTAAGCATGTGCAAGCGCCTGTATCGAAGCGACTCTTTGTACATACTTCTGGACACTTTGACGAACAAAAAAGTACAGGAATAAAAAAATGAAAGATAAGACTAATAAATTTCTTGTCATATGAGCATAAAAGTCTTGATAAAAGCCGTCAACACCATTGAACACACTCACATAAGCCATAGTATTATGCTCAAAATCAAAAAGTGGGAATGTGTTTAATGAGTACTTGCTTCCATCTATCTCAATATCTTGCACCTTTGATGAGAAATCAATATTCTTTATCATCTCCGGCATGATGTCGATAGTCTTCTCTGCCAGGATATATTCACCCACTTCCACCTTGTCTTTCATAAAGTCCTCATAATATTTTGGAGCAAGACTTTGAACCGATTTTTTAGTGTAGACCAGAATAGAATCTTTTTTTGTCGTTTTCTTCAGTATTTGAGGAAGCCAGTCCACTTTTTTGCCCAAAGAGACTCCCCCCAGCATATCGCCGTTAGTATCTAGAATCGGATAGGTCGCTCGCACTCCAGCATAACTCTTACACATCATCAGATGGCTACTGTCCTTAAAAGAAGAAGTCATCCATGTGATATCCTTGCGTACATCCGAAACGTCTTTGCCGATAGAACCATAATTGGAAAAATTCACGAAGGAGACCGCAGGTGGCTTGAAGAAGTGGATCTCATATATCAGGTTGTTGGCCTTGACCTTTTTCCAAAATGGTAGAAGGTGCTCTATCAACAACTCAGGCTTGTTTTGGATATAAGCATCCCTTACAACAGAATCATTTGAAAGCTGTATCGCACTGGTTTGTGTGTTCTGCTTTTGAAGACCCAAAATCGTGTCAAGATTTATTTTGTTTTGAGCATAGCCGTCTTCTTTGATTTTGTTCAGCTCATTAAAAAAGCCGTTCGTCTCACTAAAGAAAAAGAAACCTACAATAGCTATTATAAAAATCAATATAAGTGGTTTAGAAATGTTCATGGATAAGAATATACCATAAATCCTTCTAATAGCAATAATACGGACACCCATATTTAATGTTTTATGGAACAAATGTCACATACAGGTCTCCATGCCATCGCGACAATACACATAAACACACAAAGTAAAACAGGAGAAAAATCCTTCTCTTTTGTATTTAATATCTTTAAAGCTTCTAAATCTATGAAGATGATATACTCTCTACAAAAAATAATGTTGATATCTATTAAGGATGCGCATGGCCAACCTGTTCACACCAAACCTTTCAAATGTTGCAGAGGAACAATTTGAGACGCTGTTAAGGACACAGACAATACACATTGAAAAGATCACCTCTCATGGACAGGTCTCAGATAAATGGTATGAACAAGACAGAGACGAGTGGGTTGTGGTGCTTGAAGGAGAAGGTGAGCTCTTGTTTGAAGAGGAGAACCGTATCGTTCATCTTATCAAGGGCGAACATATCTATATTCCCAAGATGAAACGGCATAAAGTCATCTATACGAGCAAGCCGACAATTTGGCTCGCTGTTCATTTCACATAAAAATACCTACTAGGCTGAGTGGAAAACAGGGGATCTGAAAATTAGAGGCTCTATCGGCCTCAACTACTTTAAGGGGGAGCCTGTCTTGTAGGGGACTTTTCCTGATGGAACGACCTTTGAGGCATCCTCAAGATGTGTTTCCTGGTCGTCAAAAAAGATATGGGCCTTATAAGCCTTGAGTATCTGATCCTTAGAGAGCCCTCCCAGAAAAAATGCCTCATCCACATGTACATTCCACGTACGAAGTGTTTGGACCACCCTTTCATGCGCAGGCGAGTTTCGAGCCGTCACTATGGCCAGACGAATGGGAGAGTTATCAAACTGTGACTGTAAAAAAGAGAGCGTCTTAAGCAGTTTTGCAAAAGGACCCTCCGGCAGAGGTTTGTTGACATTCTCCTTTTCATGCTCCAAGAAGGCATCCAGACCCTGTGTCTTGTAGATGTGCTCGGACTGTTCGGAAAATATGACCGCGTCCGCATCAAAAGCTATACGGATCTGCTTGGACATGTCGATCTCTTTGGGAGGAGCATATAAAATAGCGGCAGCACATCCGCTGTCGATGGCCAACTGAACATCCTCTTCAGACTTGGATAAAAACAGATCGACGTTGAAGGCTTCAAGATAGTCCGAGAGGTTTTCACCACCTGAAAATGCTGCTCTGGTGATCTCTAAGCCATAATGTTCAATTGAGTTAAACACACGCAGACCCGTATCAGGAGAGTTACGCGACATAACGATAACTTCGACAAGTTTTTTACCGGCTAGGTCATTGAGCTTCAATAGGGCTTCGACAAGATGAAATGCCGTTCCACGTTTTAGTACATTATCCTCATTTTCAAACTGATGTTTTCGATAGAGGTCTATTCCTTCATTATTGAAAATATCATTCTCTTCCTCAAGGTCAAAAAGGGCTCGAGAGGATATACCGATGACGAGACATTGACTTAAATCAAGTGACATATATTTCCTTGAGATTTTATATTAAAAATGATACCTAAATTTGTTATAATTCCATCAATATAATAAATAGGATTGTTAATGAAAGTACTAGATGCTGTTAAACCGGGTGTGTTACATGGAGAAGATATTCAAAAACTATATGCCATTGCAAAAGCAGAAGGATTTGCCCTTCCTGCGGTCAATGTAGTCAGTACGGACTCTATCAACGGTGTCTTGGAAGCTGCGGCTAAAGTGAACTCTCCAGTGATCATCCAGTTCTCAAACGGCGGTGCTTCATACTACGCGGGTAAGGGGCTGAGTAACGAAGATGAAAAAGCGGCTATTGCCGGTGCGATCTCAGGTGCAAAACATGTACATGCGATGGCAGAGGCGTACGGTATCCCTGTCATCCTTCATACAGACCATGCTGCACGCAAACTACTTCCGTGGATCGATGCCCTTTTAGATGCCGGTGAGGAGTTCTACAAAAAAGAGGGAAAACCTCTTTACTCTTCACACATGCTTGACCTTTCTGAAGAACCTATTGAAGAGAACATTTCTACCTGTGTCGAATACTTCAAACGTATGGCTAAGATCGGTATGACTATCGAGATCGAACTGGGTGTGACAGGCGGAGAAGAAGATGGTGTCGATAACACTAACATCGACAATGCCCTTCTTTATACACAACCTGAAGAGGTAGCATACGCGTATGAAGAACTCAGCAAGGTATCCAAGGCATTTACAATCGCAGCATCATTTGGTAATGTTCATGGCGTCTATAAGCCAGGTAACGTGACACTGACTCCAAAGATCCTTGACAACTCTCAAAAGTTCATCCAGGAAAAATATAACACAGATGCCAAACCAGTTGACTTCGTATTCCACGGCGGTTCAGGGTCATCTCCTGAAGAGATCACAGAAGCCTTAGGTTACGGCGTTATCAAGATGAACATCGATACTGATACACAATGGGCGACATGGGAAGGCACCAAAGCCTATTACGAAAAATATAAAGATTATATGCAGGGTCAGATCGGTAACCCAGAAGGTGAAGACAAGCCGAACAAAAAATATTACGACCCGCGTAAATGGCTACGTGCAGGACAAGAGACTCTTGTCGACCGTGTCGTAGTAGCGTTTAAAGAGCTAAATGCTATGGATCGTAACTAACAATAGTCCCTCAAGAGGACTATTGTACGCGTCTAGCTTTTTGGTGCGCTTTAAACTCTTCTTTTGAGATGAAGCCATCTCCATCTGTATCAAAGTCCGAGAAAGAGGGTGCGTTTTGTGCATTTCTAAGCATCTTTCCCTCACTTGCTTTTTGAGCATGGCGTTTTTCTCTTCCATCATTAAGCTCTTGCTGTGTTATCTTTCCATCTCCATCACTGTCAAAAAAAGAGAAAGAAGGCATATCACGCCCTTGTCCCGCAGCCATAACAGCACTTATCAACAGACCTAATATCCATACATGTCTCATCTCATATCCTTTTGATTTAGTTCCTTATATTGTAACAAACTTTTATCATATATTACTCACAGAAGCTTTTGCAGTATGACAGGCTTCATAAACAATGTTTATCTTATCTTTGTCTGTCTCTCTTATACCTGTATCTCTCAAGCATTGTCTTATTTCCACTGATACCGCCCGTATGAATATAGAGGACATTTTCGTTATCATCGATATTTTTACACATCTCGATCCATGTCCGAGGAGCATAGATAAGATCAAAGGTGATCCCAGTAGAGTCTTGTAACTCCTGGTGCATCTGTAAATACTCATCATAAGGTTTGGCAAACTTATATCTCTTCTCACTCTTAAAGATATGAGGATAAGGGCCTTCTGAGAGCCTTTTCCACTGTTCAAGCTGATATGACTCATCTCCTACGAGAACAGAGGTATAGACGGTTGTCTCATCATCAAGTGCCTCATTCAGATACAAAGCAGTTGTTCCCGTCCCGCTGGGAAGAACGACACAAAGGCTGTCCAACTGCTTCTCTTTTTTCCATGCGTTGATCTCTTCTGCCAACTGACGAACACCCTCTTTTGCTATGGCGTCAGCACCGCCTTGTGAGATAATAAGCGTCCCGCCTTCTCTCAGAGTCTTCAGCTGCTTTATTGTTTCTTGAAATGATTCGTGGGGCACTTCATGCACGACCATCCCTTCTTTGATGGCCAG
>JBFEXN010000099.1:0-6412 GCA_041562655.1 Sulfurimonadaceae bacterium | reverse complement strand
CGTACAAAAAACCAAAACACCGCACTGATGATGGCCGTTAGAAATGGACGACTTGACATTGTCAAATTGCTACTTGACAAGGGAGCAAATGTGAGTGCAAAAGGTGCAAGCGGATGTACGGCCCTGATGTTTTCTGCGCAACAAGACGACGAAATCGGAGCGGCGATTGCGGAACTTCTTATCAAGCACGGTGCGGATGTGAATGCTGCGAACGAGGAAGGACACACCTCTTTGATGTCAGCGGCGGAGATGGGACATCTTAGTACTGTTCGACTTCTTTTGAATAATGGAGCGGATAAAAATCTAAAAGACAGTGACGAGAGTACGGCTTTAGATTATGCAGTGGAAGAGGAACATGCGGAGATAATCGAGCTATTAAAATAGTCGGTTACTTCTGCATATCCTTACTCATGTAGGCTAGTACAAGCGCTACAACAATAAGTACTCCAAACATGACGAGCCAGATCGTGAAATCTGCCCCACCTGTTTTAGAAGCACTGTCGATGGGATTCATCGTCTAGTCTTTGAAATATGAACAACAGTAATCGGTGACGGTTTTCACATTTACCTGGAATTTTGAGTTTGCCGGGACTTTGAACTCTTCTCCGCCTTTGATTGTGACGAAGTCCTCAGAACCTGGAAGTTTCACATCAAGTTCACCCGCGGTAATCTCCATAAGCTCTCTATCTGCCGTACCAAATTCATATTCTCCTGGCATCATAACACCTAGAGTCTTGACTGAGCCGTCTTCAAAGGTAAGCGTACGACTTGTCACCTTTCCCTCAAAATAAAAATTCGCTGCTTTTGCCACGGTCACGTTTTTAAATTCTGTCATTGTAAAATCCTTGAGTTTGTTTATGGAAGTTTAACATATATAGAGTCAAAGAGAAGCGCTCTTTTTCTGCAGGGTCAAATAGGACGTACGAGTTTTTTGATCTCTTTTGGGAGATGGGCAAAGGGAAGTTTCATAACACGCTTTTTCTCACCCTCAACGGAGATGGAGACATCGACCTCCATGGTGTTGGGGTTGAAGGATATGATCCTTATATCTCTTTCGTCTTCGACATAGGATATGTTTTGTTCTGATAGATTGATTACTTTTTTCTTTTTAGCCATGTTGAAATTTTAACATTATATTTCACTTCCCCATCGTAAAGTGTCCAGACCGTACTTCTCTCGAAGCTTTTTTGTCTTCTGAGTGAGGGTGTACTGTTTTTTGTCCTGTTCATAATCGATTAGGGATAGGGCACGGTGAGAGTGTGTCGTAAATTGCGAGCTTGAGATGCTAATACGAATAATACGCATGGAAGCAGACGTATCGGCTTCGTTAAAAAGATCGATACAAAGGTCTTTAAAGAGCTTCTCACTAAAGAGCCTGTTTTGAGAGATGCTTGCCTTGCCTTTGTTGTTGAGTTCATACGAGATGCCAAGATGAAAAGCGGTAGGGATTACTCCCATTCTCATAATGGCGAAACTCAGGTGACGGCTTAAGATGATGAGACGTCTTAGTGCTTCCTCTCTGTCACGGATAGGGTCAAAGGTGCGTGATATACCGATGGATTTGCGTATGTGCTCTTTTTCTATAGGTGTGTTGTCTATCCCGCAGACTCTTAGGTACAGATCCCAGGTAGACTTTGTCTGATGCAAGAAAAGCTTTTTTGCCTTTTGGATGTCGCCCAAGGTCTGTAGTCCGTAGCCATGCAGTCTGTTCGCTGTTTTCTTGCCGATCCCGGGAAAATCGACAAGAGGAATATCATGAATAAAGTTATCGACCTCGTCCTTAAAGATCGTCTTCACGCCAAAGGGTTTGGCGCTATTGGTGGCAAGTTTAGCTGTATACTTACTTGGTGCTGCCCCTATGGAAATAGGAAGCTTGAGCTTCTCTTGCACTTCATCCCGAAGGGATTTGATGAACGTGGGGACATCTTTCTCTTCTACCCATCCATCAAGATCACCGTAAAACTCATCGATGCTTCCCTGCTCAAGCAGGGGAATACGAAGCCGTAGAAAGTTATGAAGCTCATGGGAGAGTCTCTGATAGAGTTTCATATTCGGTCTTTTAATGATGATACTTGGACATTTTTTTAATGCTTCGTTGATGGTAGTCCCTGTTTTGATACCAAACTTTCTGGCTTCATAAGAAGCCGTCGTCAGAATACCCCTCACACGTCCGTCGGGATCGATGAAATCGTTGAGATCATTACACGTGCTGGAAGGGGAGTCTTGAAAAAAACTCATCACGAAAGCACCGTTATTGGCGAGGCTCATGGTCTGATGCGTTTTTGTCTTTGAAAAGATATGTTGATCCGAACGACCTCCGACACCTACGGGTCTATTGTTTAGACTGGGGTCAGCAATACGTTCGGCAGAGACAAAAAAACAGTCAAGGTCAATATGGATCTTCATGGACGGAGAATAGCTTTTTTTCTTGGTAAGGTGCTGTAGTATGACAAAGTGAAATTAAAAGCAGAGCTGGGGGATGCCCTGTTAATTTAAAAATGCTCCAAAAGACGTTAGAATACAACCTATGTTTAATGGGAGGACAAGATGCATTACCGTTATATCGGAAAGACCGGCCTGCGTGTTTCACCTATTTGTCTAGGGACTATGACTTTTGGGACGCAATGTGACAAAGATGAGGCTTTTAAGATCATGGACAAAGCCTATGAAGCGGGAGTAAACTTTTTTGATACAGCCGAGTTATATCCTGTCCCTCCAACGGGTGAACTTGGTGGTTTGACCGAACAGATGGTCGGTGAATGGCTTAAAGACAAACCGCGAGACAAGATGATCATTGCGACAAAGGTAGCTGGGGCTGCATCGGGCTGGTTTGTCCCTCCTACCCGATACGGGATGACAGCGATCGACAGGCATCATATCAACAGAGCCGTAGAGGGAAGTCTAAAGCGTCTAAAAACGGATTATATCGACCTGTATCAGATGCATTGGCCAGATACAGTCGTCCCGATCGAGGAATCGATGGAAGCCTTTGATAGATTGGTCCGAGAAGGAAAGGTCCGTTATCTTGGAACGTCGAACGATACAGCTTACGGAACGACCAAAGCGAATATG
The DNA here is from genome assembly GCA_041562655.1 of Sulfurimonadaceae bacterium. Lineage (GTDB taxonomy): Bacteria > Campylobacterota > Campylobacteria > Campylobacterales > Sulfurimonadaceae. The sequence goes on along the minus strand of JBFEXN010000099.1, from coordinate 3,340 downwards.
ACAGCGCAGATGAAGGGATATAAACGTTTTGAGTCTATTCAAAACAACTTTTCCCTTCTCAATCGCCGTTTCTTGGACGATATGCAGGTTATGTGTGAAAGAGAGGGTATCTCTTTGTTGCCTTATTCTCCTTTGGCAGGTGGTGTTCTGAGTGGAAAATATAATAACGAGTTTGGAACGGATGGACGTTTCAGGGCTTATCTGAGCTCTGATAATCCGCGTGTAAGAGCTCAGGCGACGCGTTTTTTGAATGAGAGGACCTTGGCTTCGACAAAAGAGTACATGAGGATAGCACAGGAGGCAGGTATGGCACCGGTTACCCTGGCTACGGCTTGGTCAAAGCAGTTTTCATTTGTCGCTTCGACGATTATCGGGGCAACGAGAACAGAACAACTGGATGATAGTCTAAAAGCTATGGGTCTAACATTAAGTGATGAGGTTTTAAAAGCTTGCGATGAAGTTCATTCAGACATTCTCTATCCTATGGGTTAGCCTCTTTATATTTTTAGGATGTGCTCCCAAGCAGTATACGATCAACGAGAGTTGTTTGATCGTTATCAAGACACCAAAACTGAAATATGCAGACCTTGGTTATCTGCGCCGCAACGCTGATGAGGTGAGAGCAGACCTTTTTGTAGCGGGACAACTGGTGCAAAGTATCGAGATAAGTACCTTGATCTGTGTGGATGACGGATGTCTTAGTAAATCTGAGTTCAATCAAGATTACCTGCATCCCTCATATCCGGACGATCTATTACTTGACGTTTTACTTTCTCGTCCTATCTTTGAGAAAGCTTCATTGCAAAAGACAGAAGGTGGGTTTATACAGAATATAAAAAGCGATGAGTACAATATCGTTTACAAAGTCGAGTATGGAAAGACCTACTTCAAAGACAAACAAAACAGATTTTTGATCAAGATTTCAAAGACCAAAGGATGATAATTGAGTAACAAGTATGTCGGAGCACACACCTCTGCATCGGGAGGTGTGTTTAATGCACCTATCAATGCAAAAAAGATCGGAGCACAAGCCTTTGCTCTTTTTACGAAGAACCAACGTCAATGGGTTGCGAAAGATCTCGATACAGAGACGATCGATAAGTTTAAGCTGGAGTTGGAGAATGCCTGTATTGAACCGAAGCACGTGTTACCTCATGATTCCTATCTGATCAATCTGGGTCACCCGGAGCTGGAAAAACGTGAAAAGTCGCTTAATGCTTTCATTGATGAACTTGAGCGTTGTGATCTTCTGGGTCTGGACCGATTGAACTTCCATCCGGGTTCTTTTTTGAAGAAGATCTCCGAAGAGGAGTGTTTGGATGCTATCGCCGAGTCGATGAACTATGCGATAGACAAGACCAAAAATGTCAAGCTTGTTATGGAAAATACGGCAGGACAAGGCTCCAACCTTGGATGGAAGTTTGAGCATCTTGCACATATCATCGACAAGATCGAAGATAAAAGCCGTGTGGGTGTCTGTATAGACACCTGTCATATGTTTACCGCCGGTTACGATATACGAACACGCGAAGCCTATGATATATCGATGGCTCAATTTGGTAATATCGTAGGATTTGAATATTTGATGGGGATGCATTTGAATGACTCGAAACCTGATTTAGGCTCTCATGTAGATCGACACGAGAGTATCGGAAAAGGGAAAATAGGTCTGGATGCCTTTCGTTTTATTATGAATGATGAACGGATGGATGATATCCCGTTGATATTAGAGACGATTGATGAGACTATTTGGAAAGAAGAGATAGAACTGCTATACTCTTTGGAAGAAAACTAGATTTTACATTGAAGGGAGAGTGGATGAAAAAACTTGGATTATTGTCCTTAGCGGCAACAACGGCTCTGATGGCAACTGGTTATAGGGTACCGGAGCAGTCACAAAAAGCAATTGCTTTGTCTTCTGCGTATGTTGCAAATGCTCATGGAGCGGATGCTTCTTATTACAATCCGGCGAATATGGCTTTTGATAAGGGTAATGGTTCCTTTGAAGCTGATCTGACCTATATTCATTTGACATCGATCAAGTTTGATGGGACTGTTACAAACGCGAATCTAGCTGTGAATGATTCATCTGGGAGTTCATCCAAAAAGGAGAACTTCATAGTCCCGACATTCTATTATGTCTCTCCTGCGGTCGAGAATTTCCGTTTTGGTTTGGCCTTGACATCTCCGGTAGGGCTTTCAAAGCGCTGGGAAGATCAACCGGGGAAAATGTCATCAGAAGAGTTTACTCTTAGGACTTACGAGATCAATCCTACAGTTGCTTATAAGGTAAATGATCAACTATCTGTTGGAGCAGGGGTTAGAATGCTCTATTCGGAGGGTATAGTCAAATCTACTGCACCAGCACCATCTAATCTTACTCGAGATATGAGTGGTGATGGTCTGGATTTTGGATACAATCTTGCTTTGAGCTATAAACCATCGAAAGAGTTGGTCTTGGCTGCGACTTACCGTTCACATGTCGATCTCGATATCGAGGGTGATGCGACGTTATTTAATTCTGCATATGGCCCGGTGACAGCTGGTTCCTATTCCGGTCCAGTATCAGTCAGTGCGCCTGCACCTGCAACACTTAACCTGGCCGCGGCATATACTTTCGATGGGAAGACCACCGTCGAGTTTGTCTACGATAGAACTTATTGGTCGAAATACCGCCAACTTGATTTTGAGTACTCGGGAGACAAGTCAAATATGAGTTTACTACAGATAGGTGCTTTTGATCTGCCTTCAGACAAAAACTGGGAGGATACTAACAGTTATCGTTTGGGGTTAACACACCAATATGATTCGGCATGGACGGTGATGGCAGGTTTAGTTCGTTTTGAGACCCCTGTTCCGGAAAAGACATTGAATTTTGAATTGCCTGACTCCGATGGGATAGCGTACTCTTTTGGTGGACGATATGCACTTTCTAAGAAAGTAGAGGTTGGAGCATCTTTTTTATATGCAGACAGAGAGAACCGTAGTGTATCGAATAATGATAATGGCATCACGGGGACATTCAGCAACACAGCTGCCTTTTTATTTAGTTTAGGTGTAGAATACAAGTTTTAATCTCTTGCCCCTTGGGGCAAAGCATTTAGTAAAATACAGTTCAAAGTCTTTTGTTAAATGCTTTATATGTTAAAGGTGAACGATGGTCTATCCATATCAAAATTTTTATGAGATGATTCATGCGAATGCGATGAGCAATCCAAAAAAAACGCTGATATTTATTGACGATGAGAAGATATCCAATCTTGAGTTCTTGCAAAAAGTAGATAGCTTTGCACGTTTCTTAACGCACAGCGGTATGAAGAAGGAAGATAAGATTGCTTTG
>JBFEXN010000098.1:0-6583 GCA_041562655.1 Sulfurimonadaceae bacterium | reverse complement strand
TTTACAACAAGATAGAGTTATTTCTATAGATATGGAGGAATTAAGCCGTATTTTAGGGGAATCTAAGAAAAAAGTTTATGAAAGAAAAAATAGGATATGCTGATGTTATATCAAAGATAAAGGATGAAAACGATGTATTCTTCCGAAATAACATTTTTTGAGATCTTCCCCTGGAATAAAAACTTCAATACTGGCATAGACATAATCGACGAACAGCATAAACAGCTTGTGGATATTTTGAACAGACTTGCCGCCCATTTAGCCAATCTTTCAAGCTCCGTTACTCTGAATGAAATCTTTGACGAATTGGCTGAATATGCAGATTATCATTTTAAGACGGAAGAGAAGATATGGTCAGAGCATCTTCACGACGATGAGTGGTTTAGTGATCATGAACACACACATGAGTCATTTATCGCCAAGGTAGTCGCACTAAAGAACGAGGAGAAGATAAGACCGCTGGATGAGGTTATTTATGAGGTTGTCTCATTTCTCTCCCAGTGGCTTGCTTATCACATTCTAGACTCAGACAAACGTATGGCAAGGGCTGTTCTGGCAATAGAAGAGGGAAACTCCATCGAGGAAGCTAAGATTCGTGCAAACGAAGAGATGAGTGGATCGATGAAGGTCCTTATCCACACTGTCTTAAGTATGTATGACAGTCTCTCTACCCGTACACTGGATCTAATGCGTGAGAAAACCTTGCGCAGACAGGCTGAGGTCGCACTTCATAAGAGTGAAGAGCGTTGGAAGTTCATCCTTGAAGGCGGTGCAGAAAACATATGGGATTGGGACATAGAACACGATACGATGACCTTTTCTAAAGAGGATATTCCTCTGGTCGACCTTGTCAGTGATGACATTGAAAGGGCGGAATGTACAAGGATTCATAAAATAGATAAGAAGAGAGTCGAGAACGATTTCAAAGCTCACCTTGAAGGAAAGACAGAGTTCTTTACTAGTCAATATCGCATTCTTAGAAAGAATGGAAGTTGGGCATGGGTCTTAAGTCGTGGCAAGGTGGTTAGCCGTGATGAGGAGGGAAGAGCATTGCGAATGGTGGGAACACACTCTGATATTACAGAACGCGAGCTTGCCTCTTTGATTTACAAGAACAGTTCTCAGGCTATGTTGATCAGTGACATCAACAACATCGTTATAAGTGTCAACCCTGCCTTTACCAAGATCACCGGTTACAGTGAGGATGAAGCTATTGGAAAAAACCCTAAGTTCATGACATCCGGATTGCATAATGCGGCGTTTTACAACGAGATGTGGGAGAGGATCGAAGAGACGGGCCACTGGACGGGTGAGATCTCTAATCGACGAAAAAACGGTGAACTATATACAGAGATGTTAAATATCAACACGGTTACGAATGCCTTTGGCTCGGTTGACCATTATGTGGGGCTTTTTAATGATATAACAGAACAGAAGAAGGCCGATGAGTTGATCTTGGAACATGCTAATATCGATCCTTTGACAAGACTTCACAATCGCCGCATGTTCTTGGAAAGGCTTGATGAAGAGATAAAACGTTCAAAACGTTCTGGAGTGCCTTTCGCACTGCTATATATGGACCTTGATCACTTTAAAGAGGTCAACGACAGTCTGGGGCATGATGCGGGCGACAAGTTGTTGATCGAAGTGACACAACGAATGAAAAACCATGTCAGAGAGTCTGACATTGTCTCGCGTCTTGGGGGAGATGAGTTTTCTATCATCTTTACAGATTTACAGGGGTCATTTGCCATCGACCGTATAACACAAGATATTATTGACAGTATGTGCAAACCCTTCCAGTTGGATGTAGATCATGTATATATCTCGGCGAGTGTGGGAATCACCATCTACCCAAATGATGCCGATGATGCATCGACGCTGTTGAAGAATGCTGACCAGGCCATGTATCTGGCAAAACGCTCCGGCCGTGCCTGCTACAGATATTTTAAACCTTCCATGCAAGAAGCGGCAGAAAGGCGTCAAGTCATGATCAATGATCTGCACGGTGCTTTGGATGAAAAACAGTTTCAAGTCTTTTATCAGCCTATTGTCGATATGAAGACAGCAGAGATAAACAAAGCGGAGGCTTTGGTACGCTGGAATCATCCGGAAAGAGGATTGGTTTCTCCTGATGACTTCATCCCTTTAGCGGAAGAGTCCGGTCAGATCATTGAGATCGGCGACTGGGTCTTCAAAGAGGCGATGAGGCAGACTGATATCTGGAAAAGGAAGTATCATACAGAATTTCAGGTCAGTGTCAATAAATCACAGGTCCAATTCAGATCGGCAAGAAAACTTGATGAATGGTTGGATTATTTAAATGAACTCGGTTTGAATGGTCATAACATCGTCATCGAGATTACCGAGAGCATCTTGATGGAAGATGAAAGTCGGATATCTGATAAATTACTTCAGTTGCGCGATATGGGCATAGAGGTCTCCTTAGATGACTTTGGAACGGGTTATTCGTCGCTTTCATATCTTAAAAAGTTTGATATTGACTATTTGAAGATTGATCGTTCTTTTGTCGCTAGCCTTACTGCGGAGTCTACAGATATGGCCTTGTGTGAGGCAATGATAGTGATGGCGCATAAACTGGGTATCAAAGTGATAGCCGAGGGGATAGAGACCGAGGAGCAAAAGCATCTGTTGGACTCTATGGGATGTGATTATGGACAGGGATATCTTTTCTCTAGACCCGTACCGGCAAGTGAGTTTGAGAAGCTATTGAATTAAAAAGAGTCTATCTTTCGATAAGAAGATAGTGACGCTTTTGTGTCTTGATGATCTTCACGTGTTCGGCGTCTTGTATCTCGTCATAGACACGTTCACCCTTAAAGAAAAGAAGCAGTGTCCCTTTGACGATAAATGGTTTTGCAAAGTCCATAAGCGTCTGTGTCTCAGTCACCGCACGTGAGGTGATAAAATCGTAGGCGATAGGGGGGACCTGCTCGATTCGCTTGTTCAAGACCTCGACATTATCAAGACCCAAGTCCGCTTTGATGAATTGTAAAAAACCCGCACGTTTTGCCAAGGGCTCTACGAGTGTGAATTTTGTAGAACGAAGTGCCATAGCAAGGATAAGCCCTGGAAAACCTGCTCCGGTCCCTATGTCTAGAGCATTATTTATCTTTGGCAGAAAAGAGACAGGGAACACCGAGTCATAGATATGCTCCTCAACCTCTGCTTTTGTTGTTGCTCCTGTCAGGTTGTGTATCTTGTTCCACTTTAAAAGATGATCTGTATAGCGTTGTACATGCTCATAAAAAGTATCGGGAAGAACAATTTTATCAGATTCAAGTTTTGCTTTTAAGTTCATAAATCTCTTTTGTTTTAATATAGTGAATTATAGCTAAAATAAGCAGAAGCGGCCCTGTACGGTAAAATATTTCTTCAGAAATAAGCTATAATTGCCCATCTTTGTATATGAGTTGAGAATGAAATCTTTTTTGAAAAAAATGGCTTATTTGGCCTTTATGCTCTTTTTAATCTCTTTGATATCTTTTGCTGCGATCCATGCTGCACCAAACAGCTTCTTTTCTGCTGGAGAACTAAACCCAAACATGACACCGGAGGTCTTGGCACATCTTAAAGCGGTGTATGGACTTGATAAACCGCTTCATCGACAATATATTGACTGGATGCTTAATCTTGTGAGTCTGGACTTCGGGGTCTCTTTTGTCAGCGGTAAAAATGTTATTGACATGGTCAATGATCGTATTGGCATCACATTGATCATGAATATTACTTCGATGATATTTGTGTTTATCATCTCAATCTATTTGGGTGTTCTGGCTGCTATGAAAAGCGGACGCTTCAGTGACCTTTTTATCAGGCAACTCTCTTTGTTCTCTTTTTCAATGCCATCGTTTTATCTAGCCTTGTTGATGATATTGGCGCTGTCTGTAAAGTTGGAGTGGTTTCCTATTGCCGGTCTGCATTCAATCGAGCCAAAAGAAGGGGCCGCGTACTACGTTGATATGGCATGGCATCTCTTCTTACCAATATTTGTCATGGTCTTTGTCTCTTTGGGTTCCATGATCGTCTACGTGAGGTCTTTGGTGGTGGAGATCTTAAAAAGTGATTATTATTTCTTCGCAAAGGCGAGGGGATTAAAGGATAAAGAACTCTTACGATACTACATCCTGCCAAACCTTATGCCGCCTATCATCACACTCTTGGGATTGTCGCTTCCTGGATTAATCGGTGGATCTGTCATCTTGGAATCGATCTTTGGGATTGAGGGAATGGGCCAGCTTTTTTATATGTCTGCCTTGAGCAGGGACTATCCTGTTATCATGGGGATTTTGATGGTGACAGCTTTCTTGACACTGCTTGGGAATATGCTCTCAGACCTGATCCTGTTAAAGTTAAATCCGTATTTCAAACGGGGATAAAACTTTATAAGCCAGGTTTGTTTTGTAAATTTATTTGATATTGAATACGTTTGTTCTGTGTAATCTGGTTTAGCTCTTTTGTTGTTAATAAGGCATAGTTTTTTGTGTCTGGATGTAAGCATACAAAGCAAAACTTATATTGATTTCCTAGCTTCTCAGCTATAGAAAATTCATTTTCAGTAGCACCAAAGAAAAACCCGTATGGATTGTTTTCAAGTTTTTTCTTAGTAGACTTTATTTCGATTAATGTTATTTCTTCTTTGGTATTCAATGAAAAGTTGTTTTCTTTATTTGTGTGCCCAGCTACTTGAATTAAATCAAATGCACGTGTGAACGTTGAATCCAATCCAAGTAATTTTAATATAGCTTTTCTACTTTCTTTGTCAGGTTCAATGAAAGACGAATTTTCTTCTAATAAAAAAGCAATTGCTTCTTTTTCAGTATTATTGTTTTTAGTAGTGATGGTGTAGGATTGTTTTGAGGCCATGATAAATATTCTTTATATGTTTATATGAACAAACATACTATACAACCAATACTTAATATTAAGAAATTAAGTGAAAGTTTTTTTAATAAGAAGATGATTGACAAAAACAACTCAGGAGAAGTAAGGCTTTGATAGCCTACGGCTGAGGTAAACTCAGCGTTAGCGTTAAGTAAAGGGGCTTTGCCCCTTTGCCATGTTAAATAATGATAATTATTTAAATAGCGCTTCCAGAGAGTCGATACCCTCTTTCTCTTCTTCGATCTCACCAGACTCAGATGTTACCGCGCCTTCTTGTTCTTGAAGTTCGATTGCATAGCCTGTAAGCATTGAAGCAAGACGGATATTGATACCGCTTTTTCCGATTGCTTTTGATTTCTGGTCTGCCGGAAGGATGACCGTCGCTTTTTTATCCTCACCTTCAGCTGTGTCCTGGATGACGACAGATGAGATGATAGCAGGACTCATCGCCCTAGAGATGAAAAGTTCCGGTACATTGGTGTATTCGACACAATCGATGTTCTCACCGTTTAACTCTTCGCTGACGGCATTGATACGTACCCCTTTGACACCGACGGTCGCACCGACCGGATCGATCTTAGGATGGGTTGAGTAAAGTGCGATCTTGGCACGTTCTCCAGGGATACGCGCTGAGTGTTCTATGATGACGGAACCGTCATTGATCTCAGGAACTTCAAGTGCCAGAAGTTCCTCTAGAAACTTAGGGCTTGTACGGGAAAGTTCCGTGATCATACCCTCGTTTTTATCGACTGTCACACGACGGACTACCGCTTTTAAGACATCACCCGGTTTGAAGATCTCACCTTTGATACGGCTTTTCATTGGAAGGACTGCGCGGATCTCATCAAGTTCGATATACGTGTTGTTAGCAGAATCTACACGTGTTACGCGTCCAGAGATGATGGTGCCCACTTTACTTTTGAACTTGTTATATAGTTCATCTTCGACAAGGCGCTGGATATGGTATTCGATCTCTCTGTGAAGTTGACCCGCTGCGGTACGGCCATAATCTTCAAGTTTGTGTTCATATTGAAGTTGATCATCGATCTCGACATCTTCGTCAAGTTCTTTCGCCTCTGTCAATGAGATATATGCGTCAGCGAGTTCCCCGTTCAGTTCTTCTGCATCGTCTGCTACGACTTTGATGATTTGAAAGATAGAAGCGGCACGAGTCTCTTCATTGATCTCTACTTCATAGTCGAAGTGGTCTGAGATGACACGTTTAGCCGTTTGTATGAAGGCAGTCTTCAGTGCTTCTTTTACTTTTTCAGGTTCAAGACCTTTTTCGTGTGCAATTGATTCAATAATATCTACTATTTTTTCCATAACTGTAACCTTTTAAGATGATTAACATTGATAAGTTTGTGGGTTAATCGATTCACCCGCTTTAGCTCCATATACAAGGGCTTCGGTAAATCTTATCAAAAGAGAACGTCATTATACTGAAAATAGACTTAATACGTACTTTAGTAATAAGAAGATATAATCGCGGTATAAATAAAACTCAAAACGAGGGAAAAAAGATGGAATTAAAGCTAGTACGTACAGATGTAAACGGCAAACCGAAAAAGATCGACTTGGCTAAAGTAGAGGCAATGGTAGAAAAAGATGGTTCAGCGATCATCTATTTTGACAGAGATAACTCGCATAAAGACCTTATTGCTTTAGGTGAACATTT
>JBFEXN010000097.1:0-6693 GCA_041562655.1 Sulfurimonadaceae bacterium | reverse complement strand
AAGGGAGTACCCCTTAAAGAAGGAACTACTTTGACCGAGTGGATAGAAAAGATCGAATCAGCAGATTCTCCTTCAGCTATTGAAGAGATCCGCGTTGCTATTTTTGGTAAAAAAGGCGTGTTGACCAAGGCATTTGGCGAGATGAAAAATGCGGCGAATGAAGACAAGGCACGTATCGCCAAAGAACTGAATGAACAAAAAGCAAAATTGAACACACTTTTAAATGAGAAAAAAGTCGTGTTGGAGACAGAAGCTTTAAAAGAAGCGATGAAGGCAGAGGGCATTGATGTCTCTCTCTTCTCACCTACAAGTGAACGCGGTGCAACACATCCTGTAATGGATACGATGGACAGAGTGATCGAATATTTTTCAAACCTTAACTTCTCTGTTGAGACAGGCCCTATGGTTGAGGATGACTTTCACAACTTTGAGGCACTAAATCTTCCTAAATATCATCCTGCACGCGATATGCAAGACACCTTTTACTTTAAGGACGAGACACTTCTGCGTACGCATACCTCTCCTGTACAGATCCGTACGATGATGAACACACAGCCTCCGATCCGTATGATCGCTCCGGGTTCTGTGTTCAGACGTGATTTTGACATCACGCACACACCGATGTTCCATCAGATAGAGGGCTTGCTGGTGGATGAGAAGGGGAAGGTCTCATTCGCAAACCTGAAGTTTATTTTAGAGGGCTTTTTGCACCATATGTTCGGTGACGTCGATGTACGATTCCGTCCTTCGTTCTTCCCGTTTACAGAGCCTTCGGCTGAAGTTGATATCTCTTGTATCTTCTGTGAAGGTGAAGGCTGTCGTGTATGTTCCAAAACAGGTTGGCTTGAAGTTCTTGGCTGTGGAATTGTTGATCCAAATGTATTTGATGCAGTAGGATATAAAAATGTAAGCGGGTATGCCTTTGGTCTGGGTATTGAGCGTTTTGCGATGCTTATCCATCAGATCCCTGATTTACGGTCTCTGTTTGAAGGTGATGTTAGACTATTGGAGCAATTTAGATGATTATTACAAAAAGCTGGTTAAACGAGTGGATCGATGTTGAAGATAAAAGCGGTGAAGAGCTTTGTAAAACATTTAATGCCATAGGTCTTGAAGTCGATAGACACGAAGTGTACTCTGTACCTGCCAAGATCGTTGTGGGAAAAGTGCTTTCCTGCGAGAGACACCCTGATGCGGACAAGCTGAATGTGTGCCAAGTCGACATCGGAACAGCAACTCGTCAGATCGTTTGTGGTGCGGCCAATGTCCGTCCTGATATTTATGTCGCAGTAGCGACGATCGGCGCCGAGATGCCGGGTGGTCTCAAGATCAAACCCGTAGAACTTCGTGGTGTGGAATCAGTCGGTATGATCTGTTCATCAACGGAACTCGGACTTCCTCCTCTTGAAGACGGGATCATGATCCTTGATGAGAGTATTGGCGAGCTAAAGCTTGGCGATGAGCTTTGTAACAATCCCTATCTCAATGACGAACTTATTGAGCTTGAGCTGACCGCTAATCGCGGTGACTGTCTGAGCATCAATGGTGTGGCTCGTGATCTTTCAGCCGCGTATGATATCGAACTGAAAGAGCGCCAAAAGGCGACGGAAGAAGAGAAACAGATCGGTATTGGACGGATATTGCATCTTAACCATACACAGCAGGCAGATGTAAACCTTATGTACAAGGCAGTGAAGAAGAACGATTTTCCCCTACCTGTACTTTTACGTTTACGTCTTTCAATGATAGAAGAAAAGTGTCAATCCTCTATTGATGCTCTTCTTTTTTATGCAACGTACAGTTCGGGTGTCATCTTGCGCGCGTACAGTTACAATGCTTTCCCTGTCAATCAGGAAAAAGCTCAAATCACGCTTGATGTTGATGAGAATGGTTACATCATTACGCGAGGAAACGAAAAAGCATCAACCGTAGGTATCATTCAGTATGACGAGTCTCGTGTTCATCCTGAAGATGAGATAGTGGTACTGGAAGCATCCTATATCCATCCTGATACGATCTCTAAAAAGATGGCTGAGCACAAGATTGAAAACGGACCGTTGTTTTATAGAACATCTCGCGGTTCAGAGCCAAACTTGGCTTTTGGGTTGGAATATTGTCAAGAACTTTTCAATACCTATGCCAAAACGGAGATTTTCGGTGGGACACTAGAATTGATGTCCCCTTATGAAGAGACGGTTTTGAACATGACGATCGAGGATATCAACAATATCATTGGTATGGACGTGGAAAAAACACATGTGACACAGCTTCTTAAAAACCTGGGCTTTTCCATGTTGAAGTCGCAAGCGGGGCAGATTGTCGTTGGTGTGCCTCAGTTTAGACATGATGTTTCTCACGATCAAGATATTGTTGAAGAGATCGTGCGTCTGATCGGAATTGATAATATCCCGTCAAAGGCATACTCTTTTACGGAAAAGGCACATCAGGATGATGCGAGTTCATTTTTTGCCAAACGAAAACATTACCGACAGCGTGCAGCTGATTGTGGTTTCTTTGAGTCTGTTCAGTTTGTTTTCGGCGAAAGAGCAAAACTGAAGGAATTTGGTTTTGATATGGTTGAAGACAAGCTTGACCTTATCAACCCTATAGCGGGAACCTTGGATACACTTCGTTCTACACTTCTATTGGGTCTGTTAGAAGCAGCAAGTATGAATGCAAAAGCCGGACGCAAGCAGGTTAAACTCTTTGAAGTTGGTTCTGTTTTTGATTCTCAACGTAATGAGTCTGTCAATATGGCATTTGCGTTTTCAGGGCAAGATAGCAGTGAGACCATCGCCAACCATGGAAAACCGGCTGCGATCGGTTTTGCAGAGTTCGTTCAGAAGGTTTCCAATGTGATTGGGGATTTTGAACTTCGTCAAGTCGAATTGAGCCATGCTCTGGCCCATCCGTATCAAAGTGCTGAGATGGTGGCGAATGGAAAGGTGATGGGGACTCTTTTTAAACTACATCCGTCTATTCAAAAAGAGTATGATTTAGAGAGCACATATCTGTGTGAGATCGGCTTTGATGCACTAAAGTACGATTTGGATGTCTTCTCGTCGTACTCAAAATATCAAGCTTCATACAGAGACCTTTCTGTTGTCATTCCCAAGTCGTTGACGTTCGCAGAACTTAAAGATGTGATCCAAGAGGCGCAGAGTGCTGAAGTGGTCCGTTTTTATCCGGTGGACACCTATGAGAGTGAAGAGTTGGGTGAAAGTATGAGTTTGACACTTCGTTTTATGCTTCAATCAGAAGAGAAGACTCTGGAAGAAGAAGATATCACTTCATCTATGGATTCGATCCTAAAAGCACTACATGACAAACTAGGGATCGCATTACGATGATGACAGCAACAATCTACTCTATCACAGAAGGCTTCACGCTTCAGTGTGATGCAATCGCTCCGGATAAGTCCATCTCGCACCGTTCAGCGATGTTCTCACTCCTGGCTGATGGCGAGTCCATCATCGAAAACTTTCTACGTGCAGAAGATACGCTGAACACACTTCAAATCGTCAAGGATTTAGGTGCAAGCGTAGAAGATGACGGGAAGGTCATTCGTATCAGTTCGAATGGGATACAGGAGCCTTTTGATATTTTAGATTGTGGAAACTCAGGAACAGGTATGCGTCTGTTCTGTGGTCTTTTGGCCTCGGCAAAGGGACATTTTATTTTGACGGGAGATGAGTACCTTAAGCGTCGTCCTATGAAGCGTGTCACACAACCACTTAGAGATATTGGCGCGTTTTTAGACGGAAGAGAAGAGGGTAACCTTGCTCCCTTAAGCATTCGAGGAGGAAGCCTTAAGGCTTTTGAGTATCAATCCAAGATCGCTTCAGCTCAGGTAAAATCGGCAATGATCCTAGCTGCTTTGTCTGCAGATGTGGAATGTTCATATGAAGAACCAGAGCTTAGCCGAGACCATACCGAGCGTATGTTGAAGGGGATGGGAGCCGAACTGGAAGTCAGTGGTTTGATCACGAAGATAAAGCCTCTTAAAGGTCTTTTGGAACCACTTCATATTCGTGTTCCGGCTGATCCTTCATCAGCTTTCTTTTTCGCTGTTGCTGCGGCGATCACACCGGGCGCTGAAGTACTGATAGAGGGTGTGACGTTTAATCCAACACGCATCGAAGCATTTAAAGCACTGGAGCGTATGGGAACAGAGATCAGTTATGAGCTTAAAGATGAGAAGTATGAACCCATTGGTGATATCCGTGTGAAATATGCACCTTTAAAAGCAATAACTGTTGAGGATAATATCTCCTGGCTGATCGATGAACTTCCCGCACTTTCTATTGCGATGGCCTGTGCTGAAGGTACAAGTACGATTAAAAATGCGGAAGAACTGAGAGTAAAAGAGAGCGATAGGATATCGAGTGTGGTCGATAACTTGAATAACTGTGATATAAAGACAACTGAGTTTGAGGATGGATATACCGTGACGGGTGGAACGCTTCAGCCTGCACTGATCAACTCCTTTGGTGATCATAGAATCGCTATGAGTTTTGCTGTCGCAGGGCTCAGATGTGGAATGAAGATAGAAGATATCGACTGTATCCAGACATCTTTTCCAAACTTTTTTGATATTTTAAAAGAGATCACGAAAGTGGAACTATAGGGGTCTAGTATGAATATCAAATTGGCGGAAAACTATGGGTTTTGTTTTGGCGTAAAACGTGCGATCAAAATAGCAGAAGAAAATGTTGGCTCAGCGACGTATGGGCCGCTCATACACAACTCAAAAGAGATAGACCGTCTAAAAGCGGACTTTAAAGTCTCTTTGGTGGAAGATATATCTACTTTTAAAGCGGGTGACAAGGCCGTTATCCGCACGCATGGTATACCAAAAAAAGAACTTGCCAGTTTACATGAAAAAAATATCGATGTTATTGATGCCACCTGTCCTTATGTGACGAAGCCTCAGCAGATATGTGAGGAAATGAGCAAAGAGGGATATGATATCGTCATATTTGGAGATGCGAACCATCCTGAGATAAAAGGAGTCATGTCCTACGCACAAAATGGGGCTACCGTTGTCGAGAGTGTCGAAGAGTTAGAAGGTAAACACTTCAGTGAAAAGATTGCGGTTGTCGCTCAGACGACGCGCAAGGTCGATGAGTTTATGAAGGTCTGTAACCATCTTATGCGTTCACACAAGGAAGTACGCGTTTTTAACACTATCTGCAACGCTACTTTTGACAATCAGGATGCTGTACGAAGACTTGCCAAAGAGGCCGATGTTATGGTCATCATAGGGGGCAAGAACTCATCCAATACAAAACAGTTGCATGCTATTTCGAAAGAGGACTGTGCTGACAGTTATCTGGTTGAAGGTCCTGATGACCTAGAAGCTTCATGGTTTGATGGTAAAGAAGAGTGTGGCATCAGTGCCGGGGCATCGACACCAGATTGGATTATCAAACAGGTCATGGAAAAGATAGAAAGTCTGGCCCTCTAAAAGTCAAATATATCATCCATGTTGCCTTCATCTTCTTCAGGTGGGACGATCAGAGTAATAATCTGTTGTATACTCAGAGCGGTAGGTTCATGGATGTGGTGAGCATTTTTCATAGCAAGGGTTTCGACTTGAAACCGTTCTACATAACGTTCTATATCTGAACTTACCGCATCAAATAACATCAGCACGCTCTCTGGATTTACATTTAAAAGTTCAATAAAGTCATCCAGGTTGTCCTCCATTGTCGATGCCAGTTGTGAAAAGCTTGTGGAGATGATGTCAAGGTAAGGTGAATAAAAGACAAATATTGACGAAGCCTTGTAGAGGTTTTGGATGATCGTATGTATTTCATCTATATCTTTTTCTGTCTGATATCTTGATATTATCTCAGGAATCTCTGTGAATATTTCGATTAGATCAGCACAGTGGTCAGATAACAACAGTACATTTTCAGCACCTTCGTCTTCATCTTCCTTAAAATAATCCTCAAGGATCTCTTGGTCAACACTCCCTGTAATATTGCTCAAGACTTCTTTGACCTCTTCTTTGGTCTCTTTCTCTATAAAAGCATTTCGTTCCTGTATCAGACTTTCGATCTGCTGATGCTTGGTCTCGATAGTACGATCAGAAGCCCGTAGTTTTTTGAGTTGTTCTTCCAACTGTTGGTTTTTCTCGTTTAGTTCGTTGACTAGCTGAAGATTAATGATCTGGGTATAAGCATCGCGGCATACAGGGTAAAGAGAGGTGACAAGGTCATCCATATGCATAGGTTTTAGTATGAAACCGTTTGCTCCAGCTTGGATGATGTCTATAAGAATATGTGACTCATCATGGGCAGAAATCATGATGATCTTTTGTTCAGGGTTTATCTCTCTGATCTTTTTGGCCATATCAATGCCATTCATATTAGGCATATTGACATCACTGATGACGAGATCATAGAAGTTTTCGTTAAACTTTTGAAGACCTATTCTTCCATCTTCAGCCGTATCAATGTTCTTAAACAACATCTTAAAAAGTGTCTCAGTCTCATTTCGAAGGTTCTCGTCATCTTCAACATACAATACATTCAGATCATTAGTATATTTATGAAGGTCCTTGATAGTGGGCATACGTAATCCTATCTATATAATCTATGTTTAAAAAAAGCCTTATATATAATGGTATCATGCAATATATAAAGCAAGCTTAACCGCATTGTCTATTTTAAAGGATGTTCTTTTTTT
>JBFEXN010000096.1:0-6788 GCA_041562655.1 Sulfurimonadaceae bacterium | reverse complement strand
CAGTTTACTAAAGTTTTCTCCTTCAAGTAGAGCAAGTTCATCCTTATATAACAGTGATTTAGCCTTATAATCATTGTCATAATACCCTTGAGAAAAAATATCCCATGCCAATCCTGCATATATAAATCTATTATTCTGTTTTGAATCACCCTGTGTGTATTTTGCTCCCGATTCAAAACTCACACCATAGTCTTCATTACTAAAACTATAAGCATCGCTTAGAGTAAGGTCTTCTTTTTTAGGGGTTATGTAACAAGTGGTGGAAAGGATTGAGTTAAAGATAAAATCTGAACTATTACTTGAAGTGTATGAAGCATTAAGAGAATCAATCTCTTTTAATAAAAGCGTATCATTAGAAAGAGCAGCGGTGGCTTTTAGTAAAATCAGTAAAAAAACGACTACTGCCCTCATACAATTTCTCCAAATAATTTAACATTACCTTTAGTATAGCAGGTTTTAAATGCGGACGCTACTAATTTATCCTCATTTGATTACGCTAGAGATCTTCTCAAAGATATCCAGTACTTCAGATTTTTTTTCAAAATAGCTATTTTTATTAGCGATCAGATAAGTCGATGATGTCATGATCTCTTCAACCACTTCAAGACCGTTTTGCTTCATTGTCGTACCTGTCTCAACGATATCCACGATCATATCGGCCAGACCGACCAGAGGAGCAAGTTCGATCGAGCCATATAACTTGATGATATCCGCAGCAACCGCACGTTCTGCAAAATATTTTTTTGTGATGTTAACCATCTTAGTCGCGACTTTTAGTTCAGGTTTGCTTAGATCGAGTGTTTCACCCTTACGCATACCGATAGCCACCTTACAGATACCACGTTTAAGATCAAGCAGACGAATAACATCCAGGCCTTGCTCTTCCAAAGTATCAAGTCCTACGACACCGATATCCGCCGCCTGATGATAGACGTAAGTCGCGACATCTTGGTTACGAACAAGTAAAAACTTGAAGTTGGGTGTTTCTAAGATAAGTTTTCTGTCATCGAACTTGAATTCTTCACCAAATATTGAAGTAAAAATCTCTAGGGTCTCTTCAGCGATCCGACCTTTTGGTAGTGCAACGGTAAGCATTAGGCTTGTCCTTGTATAATCTTTTTCATTCCCTTGAAGACCAACTCGTGGTCAACCTTTGCATCCGGAATAAGTGGCAACAGTTTTTCAGCATCGCCACCGGTGATGATTACCGGTATCGATTCTGAGAGTAAACGGATACTTGATACCAGCGGGGCAATCGCGCCATAACTGATAGCATCTTCCGTATTTTTCGGCATTCTAGCCAAATCTATCTCAAAGTTAAATGAAACCTCAAGGCGAGGTGAGATATCTCTATAGCATTTTTGCAAGGCAGTCAGGCCAGGATAGATATATCCACCTTCATGTTTACCCCCTTTGACAAGGTCCACCGTGATCGCAGAACCGGCATCGACGACAACAGCATCGTCTACCGCTTCACAACACATGATCCTGTCGATCCCCATCGTCTCATAATACTTATTAAAATCGATAAGAGCGCGAAGATTGATCCAGTTTTCTTGCATATCAAGACGTTTTTCCCAGTAATGGTTTACCGAGATATAATAGACCGTCTCTTCGATAGATGAGATATCAAAATGCTCGACGGAGACCTTTTTCCCATCACTGAAGCTAAAGTTCGTATTTCCGACATCACAAAACAGTCTACTCTTCAATGATCTTCCACTTTGCTTTTTTAAAAGCCTCTTTGGCCTTGGAGCACATAGGAGCATCCAGCATCAACACCTTGCCTTTGAATTGATGATCTCGGTATAAAGACATCTTATGGACTATCTCTTCAAACTTTGCCAGGTCTTTCATCAAAAGACGACTTTTTTGAGACACGATGATGATCGCATTATAATAACGGTTAAGATCCAGTGCACAGTAGAGCTTTACCTTGTTTCGTATGTTAAGCTCTTTGGGCTTTATCTCTTCTAGTTTCTTATATAAACGTCCATTTTGACGCAGGTTCTCTACTAATATCTTCATAAGTAAAATTATAACTATTTATACTTAAGCCATGGGATGAAACTTCAAGAGGGTATCTTGAAGATTTTGCTTTTGTATATGCGTATAGACCTGTGTGGTAAGTAAAGATGAGTGTCCCAAAAGTTCCTGAACGACACGCAGATCAGCACCCCCCAATATCAAAGCTGTAGCATATGAATGACGCAATACATGCGGAGAGACGTTCAAGTATTTTTGTGTGATCTTATAAGCCGATATCCGGCTTAGAGCCTTCCCCTGATAGTTCAACCATACCTTTGTTGACTCAAGTGGACACTGCATTTCATACGCCTTGATGGCATTGATCGCTTCAGCTGCAATAGGGACCATGCGTTCCTTGTCTCCCTTGGTGTGTCGTACACGCAGCCACAACCCCTCTATATCATTATGCTCGATACTGAGACACTCTGATATACGAAGACCTGTCGCATATAAAAAAAGTATCAAAGCATAATCACGAAGGCCGATCCAGGAACTTCTATCTATACTATTAAGGGAGTTCATGATCTCATCATAGCTTAGATACTTGGGCAGGGTTGAAGGGATCTTGGAGAATCTAAATTTTCTTTTTTCACTGCTGTCGTTTGCAAACTCTTGATGACAAAAAGAAAAAAAGGCGTTGATAGATGAGAGCTTTCGGTTTAAAGTACGTTTGTTGTCAAACTGAGACAGATATTCCAGCAGACTGACCTCATCGAGCTCTATCAAGGGTTTGTTACAAGACTCCTCTATCAGAGTAAGATCGTTTTGATAAGCTTCTATACTTGCCTTACTCAAGGCCTTTATGATCGTAATAAACTCGATAAAGGCTTCAAGTTGAGTAGATATCATTGGACCTTAATATAAACATTATCGAAGTAAAAAGCCTTCTCTGCAGTGAAGAAATAGCCATCTTCCAAAGAGATATCATATACCTTTGGGCTGCTCAGTGCTTTGTCAGAAACGATCATATAGCCCTCTTTTTCAGCAGCATAGACAGCCTCGTCCGTCACAATAAGGCCTAGAAAATGTGCAAAAGGGAACTTCTGACGCTTAAGGATATCGAGTTCATGACTCAATGAGATGATTTCACCCTGCTTTGTCGTCACCCAACCACCCTCTTGATTAAAGACCGCGTCTCTTATCTCAAGTTCGACACGCGCTTCTTTCACGCCCAGGGTATAGATCTTGTAAGGCGTCGCCGCAAACAGGCTGTCCTTGATAACATTGAAATAGATAATGTTGTTAAAATACTGCTCAGAACTGACAATGATCGTTCTTACGCGCTCTTTTGCATCTGCATTGACGATAACGATCTTTCCATCAAGCGTTGGGAAAAGGACGAGTTCGTTCAAAAAACGCGGACTGGCGATACGCATATCCACAGCTGTTGATTCTGTAGCTGGCTCTTTAAAGAGAAGCTCTCCGCTGTTAAAATCATACAATGCCAACTCATTGTCAGCAAAGACGACCGCTAAAAGATCGTCTCTTAGCGCAAGTGTTGCCACTGTCTTAGGCAGTGTTAAACTCTTACTCTCATTAGGGCTCTTCACGGCAAAGATATTACCACCTGTCTTTACCGCAAGACTCCAATCATCATTTTTATAGACAAAACGATACCCTTGCGGAAAACGGATAGTTGAGACTCCCTCTTGTGTAAGAACAGTGCCGTCTTCAAGCGTCGCAGTCTCGCCGCTTATTTCGATAATGGAATCGTCAAACCTATCTGTCAATGAGATCGAATCCTCTGTGTCTTCCGGTTTATAGTACTCTTTGTTCGCACAACCTAAAAAAAAGACGGCAAACACTAAGACAGAGAGTAGGACTTTGATCATCTATTTGATTCCGTAGTGTTGAAGAAGCATGGCAAGCTTTTTCAGTGATGATTTTTCATCAATCAGAACCAAACGCGCTTTGGCCTCTTTCGTCTTACCCTCTTGCATCAACAACACAGCCTCGTTAAGTATAGCCAAGTCTTTTAATATCGCATCTTGATCGAGTGTATACTCGTTAAGAGCTGTTTTGTCTTTTTTAAGCGCTGCCAGTTCATAACGTGCAAGATCAGCCACGACATTTGATTGTGATGAGCTTAAGCTCTTAAGCATCGCTTCATCGCCTTTTTTCAAAGCCAATTTAAACTGCCACGCATCATACAGCGCTGGATTGTTCTCTTTTAACACTTCAGCCGCCTTGGTATTATTACTGTCGCTTAGCAGAGTCAGATAAGCTTCGTTTGAGCTGTTGATTGCATTCTCGACACTTGCTTGATAGATACTGTTAGATATAAGAACAATAACGACAGCGACAAGAGCACTGATCAGTTGAAGTTTATATTTTTTTACAAAACGTTCTGTTTGAACAGCACCTGCAAATAGTTTTTCCTCTTGGCTCAACTCATCCTTGACCATATCAATATTTTCTTTTAAACTCAAAAAAGCTCCTCGTATTTCATTCGACTTTATATATTAGTCGGTATATTATCTTATTAAAGTTAAAAGTGTCCAAAACTCTCCAGATTATTAAGCTTAATTAGCATTATTTTGTTACAATCTTGACTATATTTTTATGACCAAGGAAAAAACGTGCAAATTGATGATGCCCTATTGAAAAAACTTGAAAAACTCTCTTATCTTGAGATCGCCGATGATAAACGAGAAGAGATTATTTCGCAGCTAAGTGAGATTGTATCGTTTGTTGACAACTTGAGTGAACTTGATACGACGGACCTTGATCCAACCTTTGGTATGACAGACAAAGGGACTGCCTTACGCGAAGACAGTGTTAGTTCTTCACAAGAGATATCAGCCTCTATTTTGAGCAATGCACCGCAAAGTGAGGACAATTTCTTCATCGTTCCAAAGATCATCGAATAATGATCCAAGTCTATGGGATCAAGAACTGCGACAGTGTAAAAAAGGCACTGAAGTTTTTGAAAGAACACGACTTAGAATATTCCCTGCATGACTTCAAGAGTGATCCTGTGGACTGTGACAAAGTGTCACAGTGGCATAGAAGTGTAGAAATGAAACAACTGTTCAACACACGCGGAACCACTTACAGAACGCTAAAACTCAAAGAACTGGATTTAGATGATGCACAAAAACTCGAGTGGTTGTGTAAAGAAAACATGTTAATCAAACGACCTGTGATAGAATATGGTACGAACAAGGTTCTTGTCGCTTTTGACGAGGAGATATATACTAAGGAATTGCTATGAGTTTAGACATTCGAAAACTGTTAAAGTCTGTTGTTGCCTACAAGGCATCTGATTTACATCTTGTATCACGTTCAGAACCACAAATTCGTATTGATGGTAAACTAGTCTCATTGAACCTTCCTGTCATGGACGGGACGATGATCGAAGACATGTCATATTCACTGCTGACAGATAAGCAAAAGAAAGAGTTTGAAGAAGAACTAGAGCTTGACTTTGCGATTGTACTTCCCGACATCGGTCGTTTTCGTGCAAACTATTACCGTGTGATGGGCGATATTGCCTGTGCCTTCCGTATTATCCCGATCGACATCCCTTCGCTTGACCAACTCAATGCCAAACCGATCTTCAAAGAGATGATCAAACGTGAAAAAGGGCTCATCCTTGTCACCGGTCCAACCGGTTCAGGTAAGTCGACTACACTGGCCGCAATGCTCAACGAGATCAATATCACAGAAAACAAACATATCATTACCGTCGAAGATCCTGTCGAGTTTATGCACGACAATAAAAAATGTCTCTTCTCTCACCGTAATGTCGGAACAGACACCCGCTCGTTCGGGCGCGCATTAAAGTTTGCCATGCGTGAGGATCCAGATATCATCCTGATCGGGGAGATGCGTGATCAAGAGACTGTTGGAGCAGCCTTAACAGCGGCGGAAACCGGACACCTGGTATTTGGTACCCTACATACCAACTCAGCACCTGAGACTATCAACCGTATTATTGATGTCTTCTCTGGTGAAGAACAACCTCAGATCCGTGCGCAGCTCGCGACTTCTCTTGTCGCCGTTATCTCTCAGGCGCTTCTTCCTCGCATTGGCGGTGGACGTGTGGCTGTACAAGAGATCATGATCACCAATCCTGCGATTAAAAACCTTATCCGTGAAGACAAGGTCCACCAACTCTATTCACAGATGCAGCTAAATCAACAGGCTACAGGAATGGTCACTCAGACTCAAGAACTCGTAGAGTATCTAAGACAGAAGATGATCACTAAAGAGAATGCAATCCAATATTCAAACCGTCCCGACGAACTTTTGAATGTCATCAAAAACATGTAGATCGCTTAGGCGATTTACTAAACTGCTTCTGTACCCCCCCCTGCCAATAACACCAACAATATATTTAAAAGACTATAGAAAGAATAACTCCAAGCAAAAGCCCAGAGTTTAAAAGAAGTTGACTACTGTTTTGCAGCTTTTAAAGAGTCTGCGATAAGGAACGCCAGTTCAAGCGCCTGGTCTGCATTTAGACGTGGGTCACAATGTGTGTGGTAACGGCTTTTCAGGTCTTCATCACTGATGTTAAAAGCACCGCCCGTACATTCAGTGACATTTTTACCTGTCATCTCCAGGTGAACACCACCACCATATGTACCTTCTGACTTATGTACCTGGAAGAAGTTTTTCATCTCTTGAAGAACAGCATCCACCGGACGTGTCTTATAGCCGGTTGATGATTTGATAGTGTTTCCATGCATCGGGTCACATGACCATAATACATTCTTGCCTTCACGCTGAACTGCTCGGATAAGGGAAGGAAGGTG
>JBFEXN010000095.1:0-6828 GCA_041562655.1 Sulfurimonadaceae bacterium | reverse complement strand
CTGGGAGCATTCTCGACAGGTATGGGTTCAACGGACCTTGCCTTTGGAATGATAACAGGAGGGAACTGGTTCAAGGTCCCTGAGACTATCAAAGTCGTCTTTACAGGTAAACTTCAGCCAAATGTATACGGGAAGGACCTTATCCTTGAAGTCATCCGTCAGATCGGTGTGGATGGTGCACTTTATCAGGCCCTTGAGTTCACTGGTGACACGATTGAGAACTTGGACATGGATGGACGTTTTTCACTGTGTAACATGGCAATCGAAGCAGGTGCTAAAAATGGTATCATCGCGGTTGATGACATCACAAAGGCATTCCTAGCAGACAAAGACCTGGCTCGTGAACCTAAGTTCCATTATTCAGATGAAGATGCGAAATATGTTAAGGTCATCGAGATCGACGTGAACAAGCTTGAACCAGTGATCGCCTACCCTTCTCTTCCATCGAATGGAAAACCTCTGAGCCAAGCCGTAGCAGACAAGATCGCTGTTGATCAGGTATTTATCGGTTCATGTACCAATGGACGACTATCTGATCTTAAGATGGCTGCTGAGATCCTAAAAGGAAAACGTGTCGCACGCCGTACACGTCTGATCGTCACTCCGGCGACACAAAAGATCCTTAAACAGGCTGAAAAAGCAGGCTATCTTGATATTCTGATCGACGCAGGAGCCGTTGTATCGAACCCGACATGTGGTGCTTGTCTGGGTGGATATATGGGTATCCTTGGCGATGGTGAGACGGCAATTGCAACGACTAACCGTAACTTTGTTGGACGTATGGGGGCTCGTAGTTCAGGTATCTACCTTGCCAATTCAGCTGTGGCTGCTGCTTCCGCTATTACCGGCTACATCACCGATCCAAAAGATATCTAATATCTCATATAGCTTTGGATTGACTCTTTGGGTCTCCAAAGGGTTGCTTTGAGGCATTTATAGCCTGCCCTCAAGCTTTCTTCTCCTCTCTTTTTTTTGCTATAATTTACGCTTAAAGGTAATAATGATGAACTTAACACATTTAGATGAAAATGACAGACCGAAGATGGTCGATGTCTCCGATAAAGACCAGACAACACGTGTTGCCGTAGCCAGTGGCATCATATCGATGAGCCAAGAGGCTTTTAATGCCATCGTCGAACAAAAGACAAAAAAAGGCCCCGTTATCCAAACGGCGGTTATTGCAGCTATCATGGGTGTAAAAAAGACAAGTGACCTTATTCCGATGTGCCATCCGCTTAATCTCTCCGGAATCAATTGTGATGTTGAAGAGTTACCTGAACTACCTGGATTCAAACTCTTTGTCACAGCCAAACTCACAGGACAGACTGGCGTAGAGATGGAAGCATTGACGGGTACCAGTATTGGCCTGTTGACCATCTATGATATGGTCAAGGCCATCGACAAAGGGATGGTTATCTCAAATGTCCAACTTGAGTCCAAAGAAGGAGGCAAAAGTGGTGAATATAAACGAAGTTGATCAAAAACTTGAACTTGATTATCCGTGTAACTGGAAATACAAAGTTATTACAGAACATGAAGATCATACAAAAGAAGCTATTCTTGAAGTAATCAATGAACGCTTTCATACCTTGACGCATTCAAAGAATTCAAAAGGCGGGAAGTACGTCAGCATGAATTTAGAACTCTTAGTGCACAATGAGGATGATAGAAACTTCATTTTTGAAGCACTCAAAGCACATCAAAAAGTAAAGATGGTGTTATAATAATCCTGACAAACATCTATTGGGGCTTGCGTCTCATAGGTATTGGCTTTAAATAAAGCCAGAAAGGCTGAGTTATGAATATAGAGAAATTAGAACGTGACCTTTTAGACAAATGTGCAAAACTCGAAAAACAAGATGCTGCAAAACAAAAACAGATCATAAACGATGTACTTGAGCATCTTAATAATGAATGGGGCATCAACATCACCCAGGCAAATGCCCGAGAGATCAAGACCTTTGCATCCGCCGTACTGACCCAATCGACTAAAGAGCTCAATACTGAACTGCAGGACCTACTCTTACAAAAAGAGCGAATTGAACGTCAATTAGACAAAAAAAGCCATGAGTTGCAAAACCAAAAACACAAGCTCTTTAGCACCATGGAAGAGCTGATAAAAGAACGCGATCCACAAAGTCCAAGTCTGTCTCAACTACACAGTATTGAACTACAATTGATGGACCTGCTGAACCTTCTTGAAGAGATGGTCGAGTCTGCCATCATCACAACACTGGAAAAAGGTTCCAATATTGAAGAGACGATTGAAGAGCTTTCAAAAGAGATCACACTTCAGACCCTTGATGAAGGGATCCTTTCAGCCATCAGGATCCGTCATGTCATCTCAACGATTCTAAGAACTGCCATTGACGTCGCCGAAGCGACACCTAACTCTGCCGGTGTCATCCTTGAAGGTACGGTAAAAGGTGTCCGAACAGGCCTTATACGAGCACTTGACCGTTTCAAGCAAAAGTTCTTGTTTACTCCTGATGAGGCAAAACTTGTGCTTATCGATGACCCTCAAGCCCTGTATGATGAACTCCATCATACAGATTCTCTGTTTATACAGACGATAGAGGCATTAAGTGCGCAGAGCTCTCCTAATATCAAAGCAGAACTCGAAAACATTCTCTCAGATATCCGCTATGATATGCAAGAACTTGCTTTGATATCAAAAGAGACCTTGGATATTCTGGGTGACAAACTTTCGCACCTGGCAAAAGAAGCGATGCAAAAAAGCTCAATCCTGCTACATTCTGCAAAAGCACAAGATGCCAAAAAGATGGGTGTACATGCATGGAGTGTGGCACGTTCAGTCATAGACGGCGCGATCAAGGGTGCCAAAGACGCTATTGATAAAAAATAGACTAGATTAAAACCAGCGTTATACCTTATGCTTACAGAGCAAAAGGTTTGCTCTGGTTACGCTCATAATTCATAAAGCCATTCCCCTTGATAACCTTAGAGATCAGAGCATTGTAACCTTCCCTCATCTGTGAATAGTTCGCCATTGTCCCCGCAGCTACCAAACCGGTAAAGGGCTTTCCTTCCCTTCGATATTGCGCTCTGAGGCGACGAAACTCCTCGTAAGAGCGGTGACGATTTAGATTGAGCATATATCTCGCTATAGAGTCATCAAGAGAATCAAAGATACGAAGCTTATGCTTTGCATCCGTATCCCTCTCCTCCGGTATCATACCCTTTTTTCCCCAGGTCCACTCGCCAAAAAGGTTATTCCCCTCACGTGCAAAACGACTCTCTCCCCAGGCACTCTCAACAGCAGATTGCGCCAGGACTAATGAGATGGGGACAATATCGATCTTAAGTAGATATTCACCCTCATTATACATCTGTTCTATACGATATCGTTTCGCTATCTTGATAAGTCTCTTGAGGTCAGAACGACTCTTCAGGCTGTATGTGAACAGGTATTTATGAAAGAATTTTTGAACAAAGAGACGATCTGACACGATCTTTTTTTGGGCATTGTGGATCTTTGGAAGCAATATGTTCACAAAAGTGCTTTTCTTCACCCTTGTGTCCCTTATCTTGTAATAGTCTTTCCCAAATCCTGGTTCAAAGGCATTCAACAAAGACACCAAAAAGAGTAAAATAGTTAAATATCTTATCAATAAATCCCCTCGGTCAAACCCTCTAACTTATCTGTGTAACAAAGACTTTTCTAACATCTCCAGTAAAAGTTATTATACCATTTTCCAATCCAAGGACCAGTTCCTCTCCGCTCGTTGGTCTGACCACACTCCTGTCGGAGACTCTCTTCTCCTGATTGGCACGATAAAAACAGGCCGCCATGCCTGTCCCGCACGCCAGAGTCTCATCTTCAACTCCACGCTCATAAGTACGGACACGTATATGATCGTTTTCCACGGAGGCTATGTTGACATTGGCATTATATTTATGGCGCAGTTCACGTGCCTCCAAAATATCAAAGTTATCAATGTCAGCATCAAAGGTCACTAAATGTGGGACCCCCGTATCTATATGCCACCAACGTTTTCCATGTTCTTCGATCATATTATCTAATATCTTCGGTGGGGTAAGGTCGCTTTGCACGCGCGTTCCTTCAACCTTACAGGCTATCTCCCCCGCTAAAGTCAAAAAACGCATCTCTTTTGGAGCCAGACCATTATCAAAAGCATAATGAGCACAGGCACGTGTACCGTTACCGCACATCTCTGCTGACGAGCCGTCTGCGTTGTAGAAGCACCACTCAAAGTCAAGTGTTTCATGCGGCACAAGCACGATAAGCCCATCTGCTCCTACGCCTTCTTGACGATGACAAAGGCGTTTGGCCAATTCGGAAAAGTCTTCCTTGATAAAGCTGTGAAAAATAACAAAGTCATTTCCATTCGCAGAGTATTTTGCAACCTGTCTCATCTACTTGTACCTTTCGCTGTAGTTGTAATCTTTCTTAATTCTATCGACAAATGCCTCACATTCTGCTTGAAGATGCTTCAGGTTTGAGCTATTGTCGATGACCCAGGTGGAACGCTTCTTCTTCTCATCTATGCTCATCTGTGAATTAATACGTATCATCGCTTCTTCTTCACTCAGATTATTCCGCTTCATATAGCGTTGCAGTTGTGTCTCAGGGGGTGTATAGACCACGACGCTGTCTTTGATATCATAAGCAGCGTTTTCAAAGAACAAGGGGATATCGATAAGATAGGGAAACTCACGCGCATCATAGACCCTGGCGCGTTTTTCTATTTCTTTGCGGATAAGAGGGTGGATAAAAGCTTCCAGCTCTTTCTTTTTTGACGCATCACTGAAGATGATCTTTCCAAGATTGGTACGAAGGACCTTGCCCTTTCGAACAAACTCCTCGCCAAACATCTGTGCGATCTTCTCATGATGCTGGTCCAAGAGCTCGTGTGCGATATCATCTGCATCTATGACTTGTATGCCATAAAGCTTCATGATGCTTGCTACTGTACTTTTTCCTGTGGCAATTCCACCCGTAAGTGCAATAGCATACTCATACAGTCTGCCCATTAATTTTTAATGATACCCTTGTAAGCCGAACGGATATAGTTCGGCATCGCAAAACTCGAGACGTGTATATCGCAGTTGTAGTAAGAAAGACCATCAATAAGATCTGCACGGTGCAAGATAACGTCAGCCGTCGGATGGTACTCTTTCGATGCCAGGATCATTGTCTTGTCTTCGGCACGGTACGGCATAACAACTTTAAAATACTCACCCAGGGCGCTTAACTGCTCTTTTGTCTTTGCTTCATCATCAAGTGAACGGTTCAGTGCCGAGACCAGCCCATCTTCTTTTACGATGCGGTTTAAATGAGCATAAGTAGCACGTGAGATATCAGAGTCTGAATCAATAAGGACAATATCAAAAGCATTGTCAGAACTGTTCGCAATACTGTCCAGGCCACCGACTGTAACGGTTAGACCGATATGGCGTTCCAACTCTTTTTTAATACCTTCTGGTGCATTACTGACTAAAAGCAGACTTTTTGGCAATTTGTGTGAACATACAGGGACATGTGCCAGCATCTCGTTGTAAATGAATTCTTTACTCATTATATATCTTCCTAATTAGACCTGTCAAGCGTCACAAGACCTCGAGTCTATCATTTTAATTAGCGGGATTTTAGCATGTTAGAATTAAAGAGGTTTGAAAGGAATCGTCTAAGTTAAAGAACTTAGACTAAGTAGGCATCCTTACAAATAAACACAGACTTCACTTGTCGGAAGACGCACCTTTGCAGGTTGCTCGTTAAGTCTTGAACCAAAGGCTATGAGTAATGCCACAGACTCATCGTTTCCATCTATACCCAATATCTTCTCGACCTCTTTTTGATCAAAACCCTCAATAGGGCATGAGTCTATCGACTCTGTCGCTGCATATGTCATCATATTCCCAGCAGCGATATAGGCCTGTTTAGCTGTCCAGTCCTTGTAAAAGTCAGGCCTGCCTTCTGCCTTTGCTCCTAAAAAACTTCCGTAGATATTCAGGTATGCATCAAGCATCTCCTGTGGAAGGTTCTTACGCCTAAGCTGTTCTTCCACATAAGCAGACCCCGGTTCGACCAACCTGTTCTTTGTCACAAAGACGATCAGGTCGCTGCATGAGGTGATCTGTACCTGATCCCAGCATAACGGACGAAGCCTTGTTTTTAATTCTTGTGACTGTACGACTAAAAACTTCCAAGGTTCCATACCGAACGAAGAGGGAGAAAGACGTCCTACTTCTACAATGTTTGCCAGAAGCTCCTGAGGTATCTTTTTGTTCTCATCGAATATCTTGCAGGCGTGCCTAAAGTTCATCGCTTCTAAAAAATTCATCCAACCGTTCCTTTTACTTTCATGATTTTCTCCTCCTCCAATAGTTTCGAGATGATATTGATCGGAAAACTCGAGGACAAGAACCTATACTCATTATCGGCATAGTTAAAGGTCTCTCTCGCCCGCATAAGACTTAACTTCATCTGATCTAACTGCTGTGTTATAGGCGCATTAAAAGCAGACAGATGTTCCTTGGCATCATGTTCTAGATGAAGTAAAAAACCGTAAAACTATTTTGCCTCAAGGCCATCGATCTCACCTAAGACAGGATAATCACTGTAATGCTCTTTCACATACATCTGAAGCTCCTCATAAAATGCCCTATCATGGGCCATCAAAGGCTCTATCTCATTGAGAATATGTAAAAGCTGGTGGTAATGCTTTTGCATGACCTGGTGCAATTCATATGATTCTCTCTCCAGTTTTTGACGTTTGTTTACCCATATCAGGTAAAGGACGATCATCACAACTAACAAGACTAACACCGTAAAAACAAGCATAG
>JBFEXN010000094.1:0-6847 GCA_041562655.1 Sulfurimonadaceae bacterium | reverse complement strand
TCGACTTATGCACTGACGAACGCGACGCTACCTTATGTAAGAGCCTTGGCGAAGTTTGGTGCCCAAGGTGTCTGTGCACGGCTTCCTGTTATGGCGTCTTCGCTTAATACCTATGATGGGAAGTTATACAATAAGCCTGTCGGTGAAGCTCATGGGATTGAAAGTTCTATCTTTGTAGTCTAGATTCTTTTCATTAATACTTCCTTATCAACCAATACCACAAGATAGGTTCTCTCTGAGGCCGTCACTGCTGCAGAGGCTTACTCTCGTATCGTAGGTATTTCAAATTTTTGTAATGTAGCAGCTGACAAACACTTAAAGTAGGCATGTTCGTTTGGTTGTTTTTTAATCAAAAATATTCCAATAATACTTTGGATAATGTCATAATATAACTAGTAAAAACATATATTTATCAAAAATATAGGGCACTGTTTTTTTCTCAACATGTAAGTCCCTGTTTTATTCATCTCCTTAACCATAGCCAATTTTTAGTGGCTATGGCTCCAATATTAGCCTTTATTGTTGTTTTGCTTATCATGAACAGCAAACGTCGTATGCTCTGAAAGTGAAGGCAATCCAAGATCATTACACCCCATAGGAAAGAGCCGTCCATTAGAGTACTGATTGATTAAAATTTAATCACTTTTTTTATTTTTTTTCTATTTTGGCATGTATGATTGTTGTTGTAAAGCATGATGTAAGATGAATTTGATGGATGAAAATCCTTTTAAAAGAAATCCCTAGTCATGTTTAAACTATTATGTATTCCAGGAGAAGTAAATGAAATTAGTGAAAATGAGTTTGGTGGCAGGAATGTTGCTAGGTGCGAATCTATACGCAATCGACAATGTAAAAGTTAACGGAAGTGCCAGTCTTTTCTATGCAACGGATGATATCAATACAAAAGGGCAGACAAATGCTGATCTATTTGATAAAGACAGTGCTTACGCGGATGTCGGACTGAGTCTTGGGGTGACAGCTGATCTTACGCAAGGGGTTTCTACAGGAGCAACCCTTCAGGCAGTGTCTACACTTGGTTTAGAAAACAATCTCGTTTCTGCAACGTGGTCAGGGGCACATGATTCTGATGCTGGTGGTGTAAATGATGCATCATACTTCTCTGAGGCATGGATTGCAGGAACTGCAGGTAAGACAACATTAAAAGCAGGTCGCCAATCACTTAAGACACCGCTTGCGTTCACCGAGACATGGAGTATCACTACGAATACTTTTGAAGCAGCTGTGCTGATCAATGAAGATATTCCAGATACTACATTGATCGGTGCATGGATCGGTAAGTCAAACGGTTCAGGTGATAATATTGATGGATCAACTGCAAATGTCACATCAACAGATGGTAAGTTCAATACCTTTGCCAAAGATGGTGCTTATGCAGTCGGTGCTATCAATAACTCTTACACGTCACTTACAGCCCAAGGATGGTACTACGATCTTCAAGGACTTGCATCTGCTTATTGGTTGCAGGGGGACTTAGATATGGATGGGATCCTCGCCGGTGCTCAGTATGTCAATATTGACTCTTCAGCAGCTGGTGCGAAAGATGATTCAGCTTATGGTCTTATGTTGGGTTATGCAATGAAAGATGTTGTTACTGTAAAAGTAGCTTATTCATCAGTTGATGATGAAGGAACACTTGGTGTCGCGAATGTTGCAACACGTGCTCAGGATGCAGGTGCAGCATCTTCATTATATACAGAGATGTGGTGGTGGTATGGTACTGTAAGTCAGACAGGTGCCGATACTGTTGCCGTCACAGCAGAGACGACACTTGCTGATGTAGACTTTTTCCTAGGTTACTATACCTGTGACATTGAGCAAAAAGGTATTGCTGTTGGTGATAATGACGGTGTAGATGAGCTTGTACTGACGGCAAGTAAATCTTTTGGTCCCTTAGACACTTCTTTTGCGGTCATTTATGATAGCTTTGATTATAAAGGTGGAACAAGCAGTGGAGATACTGAAGATATAACATCTCTTCAAGTATATTTGACGTATAACTTCTAGGTATCTTTGTTTTGTCTCTAAGCCTGACTTGGAGAGTATTGTTGATGCTTCTGCGGTTACAAACCTTAGACGGTAACTTAAAGTCTATGCAACCTTACAAAGTTCGTCAAGCAGCGTGATGAGCTGTTCCGGACGCAGTGTGTAGGGATCGAATATGCCATTTTTGGTGTATTTGTTTTGCAGTAGCTTATCGGCACTGTCATTCATCAAAGCGATATGCCAGTCCTTGAAATAACGCTCTTGGATATTCTCCTTGCTAATGAGTTCGATATGCTCATGCCTGTTGTCGATGATGATCTTTTTATACAAGGCTTCGACTTCATCCCTGGCACCTTCGAGGCATTGGATAAAATATCCACTCCCGTAGATCAAAGCTCCTGAGATACCATTTTCTATATTGCGTTGGTGTGAGATGTTCAATATCGTTCTGATGTTCTCAACATCAATGTTTTTGGCCTGGCTGACATAGATCGTCCGTATCATAAAATCTCCTTGACGTTTTGTATGGGCCTAGTCGTAGGCGTTGACACCTGATCTCACTTCCTTTTACGACACTATTTTCAAATAATCTGAGAGTGTCTTCCCTAAACAATTGATGTCTATAGGTTTAGCCACGTGTGCATTCATACCGGCCTCTTTATAATGCTTTATATCCTCTTTCATGGCATTGGCTGTCAATGCGATAATAGGGAGATCGTTGTTTTTATAAGAAGAGGCTCTGATCTGTTTAGTCGCTTCTACTCCGTCAAGGACCGGCATGTTGATATCCATTAGGATAAGATCGTACTCAGGATAGAGCATGTAAGCGTCTATCGCTTGCTTGCCATCTTCTACAAGGGTAAAACTAAGGCCCATCTCTTCAAGCAGGATAGAGATAAGCAGTTGATTGGTCTTGTTGTCCTCAGCGACAAGGATGTGCCCTTGAAACGTATACTTTTCATGTTCGCTTTGTTTCTCCTGGGTGAGTATGACTTCGGGTGCATTGATAAAGAATGAAAAGGTGGTGCCCTTTCCCGGTTCACTTTCGACGTGGATCTGACCATCCAACAGCTTTATCAGCTTTTTAGAGATACTCAGACCCAGACCAGTACCACCATAACTTCGTGTGGTAGAGAGTTCTGCCTGCTCAAAAGGGCTGAAAATACGTTCCTGGGCCTCTGTAGAGATACCAATACCTTCATCACTCACACTCAGGTGTAGACGGTTTCCTTTACGGTGTATGCTGAGTGTGACATTAGAGTCTTCAGTGGAAAACTTTATAGCATTGGAAATAAGGTTGGATAGGATCTGTCTAAGACGCAGAGGGTCGGTATGGACATGCTTAGAAAGCCCCTGCGGATACTCAAAGTGAAGGGTGATCTGTTTTTCATCGGCAATGGATGTAAAAAAAGAGATAAGATCGTGAAGATGTTGCTCGAGATCAAAGTCAATACGCTCTATTCTCATGCTTCCATCATCGATCTTGCTCAGATCAAGGATGTCATTGATGACGACCAACAGAGCTTTGGAGGAGGAGTGGATGATATTGAGATAATTAGACTTCTTAGGATCTGTCTCTTCTTTTTCCAAAAGCTCGATAAATCCCATGATACCATTGAGTGGAGTGCGTATCTCGTGGCTCATATTAGCCAAAAATCTGCTTTTGGCCTTATTAGAGTTTTCGGCACTCTCTTTGGCATGAATCAGATCGATCTGTGTAAGTTTTAATTGGGTGATGTCTTGAACCGTACCCTGGGTCAAAAGGGGTTCTCCTGAGTTGGAGTAAATCGTCTCTCCGCGCTCAACGACATATTTGATTCGACCGTCTTTCATCAAAAGACGATGTTCAAGGTTGTAAGGAACTTTTTTTTGAAGCGAATCGTTAAAGGTGAAGTGGACTGTCTCAATATCATCGGGATGGATGCTGTTTAGAAAACCTTCATAAGAAGGCTCAAATGTTGAGGAGTCAAGCTCAAAAATAGCATAGATCTGATCCGACCAAAGCAGGGTGTTTGTCTGCAAGTCTAAAGACCAGCTCCCGATCTTCGCAATACGTTGGGCCTCTTTGAGTCTGTTTTGACTGACCTGTAGGTCTTCGGCGATACGTTTACTTTTAGAGATGTCCTTGGCCACACCAATATACCCGGTGATTTTGTTTTTGTGATCATGCAGAGCGGTGACAGAGAGCAGAACCGGCTTATGTATACCATCTTTGGTAACATATATCCATTCATGCTCATTGGGAAGGCCAAGGTCCGTTTTGGCGACAAAGACCTCGAACCCGGGTTCGATCTTACGCTTTAGCTCCTTTGAGAAGCTTTCGGCTCGTTCAACGACTTCTGAGGCAAGATGAAAGATGGCAGGAGTCTGAAGGTTGACAAGCTCTTCAGCACGATAGCCTAAAAAGTTTTCAGCAGCTTTGTTGAATTTTTTAATGACACCGTTCTTATCTGTAGCGATAAGAAGATAATCGACATTATTAAAAATGGCATTGTTCAATACCTCTATCTCTTCTTGCATCACTGACCTCTTAGTCGTATGGGGCAGTAGCCCTCTTTTGTGTTATTAACTCTACAGGGTATTGGCTTGCATCTAAATAAAAGTTATCTCTTAAACCAAAGAAGCTGACAAATACGAAGTACCGAAAAAGGTGTAAGCATGAGGAGTGTTCAGGGAGAGTCATGTTCTGGCTTTTGTATGCCATATGTGATTTAAAACGCTATTGACGTCAGCGTTTGGGTGTGATCAAAGGCTGCTCGACAGACTTAGAGTTCCTCAACATCTGAGATGTCATTTCCGGAGAGTGATTCCATCTTCGTCTCGACAATATCAAGAAACTTGTTTCTGCTCACTTCATCCATGTTGTTTTGAAGCATCTCAAGAACATATTTAATACCATTGGCGTTGATCTTTTTTACGCTGGCAAGATAGTGTACGAACGCTATTGTCTTTACATCGCTTATAGAATAGAGCTTTTTTGAACTTTCTGCGTTCTTTTGCGGCAGAAGTCTCTTCTCTTCATACATCTTAAGTGTACGGGGTTTTGCACTTAAGAGCTCTGCTATACTGCTTAGAGGAAGTATGTCTTTTTCATTATCAAGTAAACCCATTGTAGTCCTTTCTGTCTCTGGCGAATTGTATAAATCTTTTTATTAAAACTTTATTTTTCAAATAATTATACTACTAAATTCTATTTTTGTTAAATTTATTACATAAAAAGTGTAAAATAATTACATAAAGTATGTATTTAATTTACACTTAATATGTTTATTGTATGATTTTGACTAAACAAAACAAAGGATTTGAATTGAAAAAAAATTACATATTAGTGGTATTGGCTATGGTCGTTGGTGTGAGTTCTGCGCATGCAGACATCAAAAAAGGGCAAAAGGCATATTTGAAACAGTGTAAAAAGTGTCATGGGAACGGGACTAAGGGCTCTTCGATGCAAACTCAAGATGGGTGGACAGCTGCATTTGAAAATGATGCCGAAGTCTTTAAAAAATGGCATGCAGGGACAAAAGGTGAGAAGTACACTAATAGCAAAAAGTTTAAAAAGTCTGCACCGCACCTGAAAGATTTTCTATATCAATATGCAAGTGATTCAGGAAATGTCCCATCGTGTGGATAAGTGATCAAGATAATGTCATATAAAGCTATGATTGATGAGGGAGTACAGTAATCGTCTTGTCTTTTGATCAGAGAAAGAGAACAATCAGTCATTACTTGATGGCTCTTGCCATCATCATCCAAATGTGTGCGTCTGTCTTAAACGCACAAGTCGAGCCTGTCGGACAAAACACGCTTGAGCAACCATTGATACAACGTTATATCTTGGATGAACTCAAAGCAGTCCGTATGGACAACCAACAGACCCGGGTCGATATGGAACAACGCATCGCACAGGCCAAGATAGAACAGACAGACAGAACGGCACGTTATATGACCGATACGATAGGGAATATTTTTTATCTTATTGCTGCCGCTACATCCATCCTCTTCTTTTCAGGTTGGAACTCTTTGCGTGATATTCGCAATAAGACTGAGGATATGATCGAAAAACGTGTGGAAGTCATCACGCAACGCTACAACACCGAACTTGAACAGCTCCAGGCACGTCTGGGAGAACAGTCACAAAAGATTCTGAGCAACCAAGAGACGATCTACAGTACGCAGTTGATCCACTCTTTATGGATGCGCGCGAACCTTGAGACCAATGCCCAGTCAAAAATCGATATTTATGATGAGATATTGAAAATCAATGATGAAGATGCTGAAGTCTATGCGTACAAAGCAGATGCTGTTTTAGACCTGGATGAATATGAGTGGGCACTCAATCTGAGTAACAAAGCTATTGATATTGATCCAGAATATGGCTATGCTTATTGGCAAAGGTCTTGTGCAAATGCAAAGCTTGGTAATGAGAAAGAGGCGATTGAAGACCTTAGGCTTGCTCTGATAAAGGCTCCGACGCTTAAAGAAGAGGTCCAAAATGAACCTTGTCTGGCAATGATAAGAGAGCTGCAGGCCTTTAAAGATGTGATCATATAAGGGAAAAGTTGAACATTAGCAAAGAGACATTGGATGCAGTCAAACAGGTCGCAACTCAGTGGCAGACACGTATCGATGAGGAACGCGAACAATCAGAACAGATCTTTCATGAGACCATGATGCGTATGCTTAAAGACCCTATGAACAAGATGTTTCTCATAGAACTTCTTGATCAGAGCTTTCGTTCGCATGATCCAAAAAGAGTGGCCGATCAGTTGGAGTTTTTGTTTGACAAGTACAAGGCTACGGACTTTTTTACATCGATTGAAGAGCTCCTTGTCTGGGCATTTCG
>JBFEXN010000093.1:0-6993 GCA_041562655.1 Sulfurimonadaceae bacterium | reverse complement strand
TTGGGAAATTTTTCATCACACCTACCGGGCTCTTCCCCTGTGTGAGAATCGTATTAACTAATTATAACCAGATATATACTTCATTTAACGTTAAATTTCATACCTAGGATATAATTTTTTTTAATTCGGCAAGCTGTTGTCTGGGGGTTTACAGTCGGTTTACTCTGTGTTTACGAAAGTGCATCCGCACGAGCTTTTGCTTGAGCTATTGCATCGATACAGGCATCTCTGACTCCGGCTTTTTCAAGGGCAGAATATCCGGCGGCCGTCGTGCCTCCTGGACTCATCACGGCATCTTTTAAAAGGGCAGGGTGTTCCTCTTGAATAAGTGCGCCAAAGCCTTCAAAAAGACCTCTCATAATAGCCATGGCATCAGGACGTTTAAGTCCCTGGTTGACAGCACCGTCAGCGAGTGCTTCCGCGATGAGAGCGAGATAAGCCGGTCCACTTCCAGCAAGAGCTGTAGCAATATCGATCTCTTTCTCGCTGCCAAGCCAATGTGCCTTTCCAATAGCGCCAAAGATCTGGTGAGCTTCTTCTTTCAGATCCTCAGAACCGGTCAGTGTCGTCATCGATTTTTGGATGGAAGCAGCCATGTTCGGCATCGCTCTGACATAAGCCGTTGCGTTAATGGATTTTTTTAAGTTTTCAAGTGTTGTCCCGGCTAAGATGGAGTATAAAGCCTCAGCATTACCCTGAAGTTGTGCAGATACCTCTGCAAGATTTTGAGGTTTGACACAAAAGATAAGGGTCTTTTCCGAAATATCAAAGCCACTCAACGCGTGTTTCTCTATACTCATTCCCAAAGATTTTTCAAAGGCAGCCAGTTGATCCGGATTTCTGCCTATGACTTCGATCTTATAATCGTTTTTTAGACCTTGAGCGATTGCTAGGGCCATGTTGCCGTTACCGATGAAACTTAAAAGTTTAGGCATTGGTCTCATCCTTGTTCATGAAGTCGCAAATAGGTTCGGCCATACCGTGTCCCTGGGCTGACTTGCCATCCAAGATGACCTGCGCCATGGTCTGGTTGTCCGTGTTGAAGATAAATGGAGCGACAAAGTTGACTGTTGAATGGTCTAAAGGAGTGTGTATGATGACCACATTAAAGATCAATATATTTGAGTCTTCTGTTATACCCAAGAGGCTCTGTGTTGCCTGAGGGATCTCTATCTCGTAAGCTTTTAATACAAAGGGATTGATTAGCGTAAAAGATGGTTTTTTATCATCAGTAGTATTTTCCAGTTGCATAAAGATATCATCGATTTTTGTCAATGTCATGTGTGTGACAGAATCAAATCCTAGAAGTGGAAGTTTTAACTCAAATTGCATAGACAGCCTTGGACTTTGTTAAATATGGCCACATTGTAGCACTCAATATATTAAAAGGCAAGATATATCACTGTAATTAATACAGGCATATCTTTGAAATAAAGCTGTATGAACCAAAACAATATCTCTGTCGTTACATAAAGTCTTAGGAATTCGCTCCTAGCAAGAATAATATTTACATTTTAAACTCAAACTAACACCGAGTTGGATAGAATCACTCTCTTTAAGAAGTTTAATTTAGGACCCATTTTATGAGATTGAGATTTTATATATTTAGTGTTGTTGCTGCCATCCTTTTTACCGGCTGCGCAAAGGATGTTTCAGAGTATAACAAACCTGCTGCGTATTGGTATGAGAAGATGATAGACTCAGTAGCCAATGACTCTTTGGAAAAGGCTGATGGGTATTTTTCCTCCTTGCAGAGTGAGCACATCGGTTCGCCTCTGTTACCTGAGGCAACGATGATCATGGCCCAAGCGCATATGAAACTTGGCGAGTATATGCTTGCGGAACACTTTCTCGATGAATATATTCGTCGATTTGCCA
Organism: Sulfurimonadaceae bacterium; assembly: GCA_041562655.1. Classification (GTDB taxonomy): domain Bacteria; phylum Campylobacterota; class Campylobacteria; order Campylobacterales; family Sulfurimonadaceae. The sequence continues at coordinate 5,115 of JBFEXN010000093.1, read as the reverse complement.
ATTCGAAAGAGAGAGAATTTTCAGAGTACCTAAAGATGCGTGCAAAGTTCATGGCCCTTCCTAATCCCCGTCGTGATCAGACACTTATTCATGATGCTTTGATCGAGGGAGAAGCCTTTGTCAACCGTTATCCAAACTCGCCATATCTGCCAGGTGTCAATACCATGTTGGTCAAACTGTATATGGCCCGTGTAAACCTGAATAATACGATATCAAGTCTATACGAGCGCCTTGATAAACCGAAGGCTTCGGAGTTTTATGCACAAAAAGAACCTGAGGCATGGCTGGACTGGAATGAAGTCGAGCCGCCGGATACTGCATGGTACCGGGAGATATTCGAGGGTGATGGTACTGAAAGCTGGTATGCTTCTTGGATACCGAAATCAAAAAGTGTCATCGCACAAGATGCGCAAGGCAATGACAAAGAGTAGTCATTGCACTTCATATGAAAACAATAAATATTTTTAACTAGATAAGGAAAAATTGATGCAACTTAGCCATTACAGTTCTTTTCCGGCAGATATACCAGTCATCGCGGAAGATGAACTTTTTTTATACCCGTTTATGATATCACCTCTGTTTCTAAGTGATGAAAAAAACATTAAAGCAGCTGCCCTTGCTATTGAAGACAACTCACTTGTACTGGTCTGTCCGACTCTACCTGATGAGGAAGGTGTACGGGACTTCGATGGTATCTATCGAGCAGGTGTCGTCGGTTCGATTATGCGTAAGGTATCCCTTCCTGACGGACGTATCAAAGTCTTGTTTCAGGGATTGGCACGAGGAAAGATAGTCGAGGAGGTCGGCAGCGACCCTATGGTGGCCAAAGTAGAGATTATCGAAAGCAGTAGTGAAAACGAGCTGAAGATGGACGCAGTACTTGAGATCGTCCGTGAAAAGGTCCGTACCTTGTCACAGGTAAGCAGCTACTTCCCGCCTGATCTTTTACGTACAATCGAGGAAAACCATGATCATGGCCGTATTGCAGACCTTATCTGTTCTTCTATCAAACTGAAAAAAGAGCTTGCATTTGAGCTATTTACAGAAGAGAACCTTGAAAAGCGTTATTTGAAACTTATCAATGCCTTGACAGAAGAGATAGAAGCGAACAAACTTCAAAAAGAGATACGTTCAAAAGTCCATAACCGCATTGAAAAAGTCAACAAAGAGTATTTCTTAAAAGAGCAACTCAAGCAGATCCAGCGCGAGCTCGGTTCAGATACTCAACGCGAAGAAGAGATACAAGAATACAGAGACAAGCTCGAGAAAAAGAAAAAGTCGATGGGAGAGGATGCGTACAAAGAAGTGCATAAGCAGCTGGAACGTTTTGCACGAATGCATCCGGACTCTTCAGACGCGGGGATGATTCAGACCTATTTGGAGTGGGTGTTGGAGATCCCTTATGGTGATCTGGCGAAAAAATCCTTAAAGATCGAGGATGTAGAAAAGCAGCTGGATAAAGACCATTTCTCTTTGGAAAAGCCAAAAGAGCGTATCGTTGAATATTTTTCTGTCAAGGAGCTGCTAGAACTCCGTGGAATGAACGATAAAGAGGGGCGTGGTGCAATTTTATGTTTTGCAGGCCCTCCGGGCGTAGGTAAGACCTCTTTGGCGAATTCCATTGCTGAAGCACTGAAACGCCCCCTTGTACGTATTGCTTTGGGCGGACTTGAGGATGTCAATGAGCTTCGCGGACACAGACGTACCTACGTCGGTGCGATGCCTGGTCGTATTGTCCAGGGGATTATTGATGCGAAAAAGATGAATCCGATCATTGTCTTGGATGAGATCGACAAAGTCGGTCGTTCTCAACGTGGTGATCCTACGGCAGCACTTTTGGAGATCTTGGACCCTGAGCAGAACAGCAATTTCAGGGATTATTATCTTAACTTTAATCTGGACCTTTCAAAGGCTATCTTTATTGCTACGGCAAACGATGTGGGCCGTATACCAGGTCCATTACGAGATAGAATGGAGTTTATTGGAGTCAGTTCATACACACCTCAGGAAAAATATGAGATTGCAAAGCGATATCTTCTTCCTCAAGAGATCAAAAAACATGGTCTGAAAAACTCTGAGATCTCGATCTCTAAGCCAGCTATGCAAGAGATCATTCATAAATATACACGTGAGGCCGGTGTGCGTAATCTACGTCGTCGTATGGCTGATGTAGTACGTAAGTCAGCAAAAATGATCTTAGAAAAACCGGAACTTACCAAGGTTTCTGTATCCATCAAAAACCTTAAGGACTTTTTGGACAAGACGGTATTTGAGATAGATAAGACAGATGCTATCCCTCGTATAGGCGTGGTAAATGGACTGGCTTGGACTGCTGTTGGCGGAGATGTACTCAAGATCGAAGCAATCCGTATAAAAGGCAAGGGTGTGATGCAGGTCACCGGAAGTCTTGGTGATGTGATGAAAGAGTCTTCTCGTATTGCCATGAGTGTAGTGAAGACATTAATAGACACCAAAAAGATAGTTATCCCTACTGAAGACATCCCTCGCAGTCTGAAAGAACGTGAAGAAGGTACAGAAGTCGATGTGACAGAGGTTTATAAACGTTATGATCTACACGTGCATGTACCTGACGGCGCGACACCAAAAGATGGTCCAAGTGCAGGTATCGCTATGGTATCGGTAATGGCCTCTATCCTAAGCAGTAAGAAGATCCGCTCGGATGTTGCTATGACGGGTGAGATATCACTTACGGGTGACGTCTTGCCTATCGGTGGTCTGCGTGAGAAACTGATCGCAGCGCATCGTGCAGAGATGGTTGAGGTACTTATCCCTCAAAAGAACTATGAACGTGACTTGGAAGATATTCCACAAGAGGTGCGAGATGCTCTGAAGATAACAGGAGTGAAGCGTATCGAAGAAGTATTGGATATTGTCTTAGTTGATTAGGCTTTAAAGGCTTAAATAAATCGAGAGGGAAGGAAGATCTAAAGAACTTCTTTCCGGTGTAAGATATTATAAGTTGATCAGGCGTCGTATCTTTTCAGCAACAGCTTCTGCACGTACAGGTTTCATAACGAAATCATTTGCCCCACATTCAAGTGCTTCACCTTTTTTCGTCTCATCTGTAGTAAGCACGATGATCGGTATGTTTTTAAAGTGACTATCAGCACGAACGATCTTAAGTACCTCTATACCACCCATGACAGGCATGATAATATCAAGCAGAATAAGGCCGATATCACTTTGAGCCTTTAAGATGTCTATAGCATCCGCACCATTCTTTGCTTCGATGACCTCTTCTACTTCCGGACATTTTAGTAGCATAGACTTTAGCAGTTTCAAGTTGATCATATCATCATCAACAGCCAGAACTTTAATTTTTCCCATTATATTCCCCTAGATAAATTTTTCAAAGACTAGACGTAGCAGGTCTTTATTGATTACGTTTTTAATGATCTCATGTACATAGTTGGCATCACTTTCGTCAGCCTCTAATGCAGGATCGATCATCAGTACTAATGCAGTGTCTTCATTCTGCGTTTTTACACCTGAAGCCAACTCAGAGATGTTTAATCCCTCTGTCTCTTTGTCAAAAAGTACGAGTTTGAACTTTTTAGAATGAATGGCATCCTGAATGGCGTCTGCACCGTCTACCACGATAGAGGTGTATCCAAGATCATCCAAGAGTGATTTGAACAGACGGTTTTCGAATGCACTTTTCTTCGCAAGCAGGATATCGGCATCATATTGCGATACTATCGGAAGATCTGTAGTATCATCTGCATAGATGTCATCTTCAATATCTGGTATCGGAGCCTCAATCGTTGGAGTGACAGGTTCTTGGAGCTGAGGCTCTTCGACAGTCGGTTCGATCTCTAAACTCATTTCATCAAGACTAAGGTCGACATTAAAGTCAGCATCATCAAGTTGGGTGTCAAGAACACTCTCTTCCATCGCCGCAGGAGTTGTCAGGACCGGCTCAACCGGTGGAGGTGTCTGCACCGCTTGCTCTTGGACATCTACGGTCACAGGTTCATCAGGAATGTTTTTTGCATCGACAATCTTATGTCCGATAAAATGGTTTAGCAATGAGATGATCTCGCTACGGACGAGAGGTTTTGTCGTGTATTCATCCATACCCGCACCCATAAACCTTTCTCTATCGCCCTTAAGCGCATTTGCCGTCAGGGCGATGATTGGAATATGCTGGACATTATAATCCTCTTCATACTCTAAGATCTCCTGTGTGGCTTCTACACCATCAAGCACAGGCATCTGAATATCCATAAAGATGACATCGTACTGATTGTTTTTACGTTTTTCAAAAGCCTCAAGACCGTTGTTTGCCAAAGAGACGTTAAAACCAATGTCTTCAAGTGTGCGTTTGATCAGTTTCTGATTGATCAGGTTGTCTTCTGCGACAAGCGCTTTGGCATCAAAGCGTGAGGTAGCATCATCATATTTACGTTTTTGAATCGTCTTGACCTTAGGCTGGTTAAACTCTTCGACATCATGTGAGGCTAAAATAGAACGGATCTTGGAAGCGTTCATCGGTTCATACATAACTTTAAAGATATTAAGATTGAGTGAATCAATCTTCTTCATGTAGTATGATTTGGTAATTAGGACCATGTGTTCCGGATGTTTGATGAATTCTCGCAATCCATCTTCATTAGTATAATCATAATCTACAAACAACAGGTCATAAGAGATCTTCTGTTCAAGTTTATTCAGTTCGTCGATGTTCTTGAAGCTAGCATAGGAAACGCCATAAAAGTCGAGATATTGACGAAGGTTGGTCTCTTGTACTTTTTTCTTGCTGTCGCTCTCAAGGATGACGGCATTGATATTTGAATATTGGTTGCGTAGAGACTCATTAAGTGTCTCGATCTCTTCAAAATCAAGTGTAAAGAAGAACGTCGTTCCTTGACCTGGCTCAGATTCAAGATCAAGTTTACCGCCCATAAGCTCGATAAAGCTACTAGAGATGGTAAGACCAAGACCGGTTCCACCGTATTTACGCGTAATAGATGAGTCAGCTTGACCAAAGGCATCAAAGATCTTGTCTTTTTGCTCTTTGGTTACACCAATACCACTGTCTTTCACGCTGAACTTAATACGAGCCGTACCCTCTTCTTCGGTAGGTACTTTACG
>JBFEXN010000092.1:0-7063 GCA_041562655.1 Sulfurimonadaceae bacterium | reverse complement strand
TTTGGTACATACTGCCACATCTGATTCTCAAGACTTAAAAAGGTGATGCCTCTGTCCTTTGGTGGATACAAGACCTTTACAAAGCTTTTCTTGCTCCCCTGCGACCAGTTCTCCATCTGCATGATTCTTTCATGTCCCAAGGCGACGACTTTCATACTCAGTCGAATATAGATGTTTTTTCCGCGTATATTATTGTCGACTTTTTGGATGATATCCCTTGCCTCATCGGCGTAAAGAAAAACAGAGAAAATAAGAATGAGAGAGAATATTTTTTTCACATCTTGCCTCTATATAGTCGGACTGTCTGGAAATAGTATACTCAAGTGATTCTTAAGTAGGCACTAAACCTCAGTTTTTGACATTAAATAAAATCTTATGATATGAAAGATAAGGGGTTTAAAGAAGGGGTAGAAAGCCTAAGGCTTTCTGCTTGAATTACTTGTGAGACTCTTTTTTGTGAGGCAGGACAAGCATATTGAAATAACGTCCCTCAAGACGCGGAGGCTTATCCATGGTACCAAGGTCTTCGACCATTGGCCATACTCTAAGAAGTACTTCTTTTGCAGCTTCAGGGTGAGCCATCTCACGACCGCGAAGGAAAACACGGAATTTTACATGTTTTCCAGCTTCAAGAAACTCTCTTGCATGTTTGACTTTGTAAGAGATGTCATTGTCAGCGATCTTGACCGAAAGCTTGATCTCTTTGACTTCGATCTTGACCTGGTTCTTACGCTGTTCTTTTTTCTTTTTTTCTTCTTGGTACTTGAACTTACCATAATCCATAATCTTTGCGACTGGTGGTTTTGCATCAGGAGAGATCAGAACTAAGTCCAGTCCCAACTCATTTGCTTTATCCATTGCGACATCTGTTGAAACGATGCCTAATGCCTCTCCGCCGTCAACAACACAGCGTACTTCTGGAACGCGAATATCGTCGTTCATTATGGTTTGGTTTTTTTTGCTCAAAAATGTACCTCATTAATTTTGGTTTGTATCATAGTAAGAAAGTCATTCAGACCTGAGTTTGACTGCTCTCGTGTTCTTCTGTCACGAATGGCGACTGTTTTGTTGGCGACTTCATCATCACCTAAAACAATGATCATCGGGACACGCCCTTTTTCTGCTGTTCTAATACGTTTATTAAGACTTTCGTTTTTGTCAAAGATCTCAAAATCCGCGCCCAGGTCAATCAGTTTATCCGCGATTTCCTTCGCATAAGCGTTATGTGTTTCCGCAATAGGAACGATAGCGACCTGCGTTGGAGCGATAAACATTGGGAATTCACCCGCATAATGTTCTGTCAATATACCAATAAAACGCTCAAACGAACCTAAAATTGCTCTGTGTATCATGACAGGCTGGATCTTGTCATTTCCTTCACCTGTATATTCAAGCTCAAAACGCTCCGGAAGGTTAAAGTCCAACTGGACTGTTCCACACTGCCATTCACGTCCGATCGCATCGGTGATCTTGATATCGATCTTAGGACCATAGAACGCTCCGCCGCCCTCATCGATCTCATACGGAAGATGGTTTTTATCCATTGCCGTCTTAAGCGCATTGGTAGAGACTTCCCATACTTCATCGTTCCCTACAGCTTTTTCAGGTTTTGTCGAGATCATCATCTTATAATCAAACTCAAACGTCTTCATGATCTTATCAACAAAATCAACGACCTCGATGATCTGCTCTTCGATCTGATCTGCCGTACAGAAGATGTGTGCATCATCCTGCGTAAACTCACGAACACGGAACAGTCCGTGAAGAGCACCAGAAAGCTCATGACGGTGAACGACACCATATTCAAAATACTTCAACGGAAGGTCTCTGTATGAATGCAGGTCTTCTTCGTACACCTTGATATGTCCGACACAGTTCATCGGCTTCACACCATACTCCTGCTCATCGATCGTCGTGAAGTACATGTTCTCACCGTAGTTTTGGTAGTGACCTGAGGTCTCCCACAGCGATGAACGAAGGATCTCAGGGCCACGAACCGGCTCATACCCACGTTTACGGTGTGCTTTAAAAAGCAACCCTTCTAGACGTGAACGCATTCTTGCTCCGGCTGGAAGCCAGATAGGAAGTCCACCGCCGACTTCCTCACGAAATGCAAATAACTTCATCTCGTTACCGATCTTGCGGTGATCACGTTTTTCGGCTTCTTCTATCATCTTAAGGTGAGCAGCCAGTGACTCTTTGTCGGCAAATGCGATCCCGTATATACGTGTAAGCATCTCATTTTTTGAATCGCCGCCAAGATAGGCACCTGCCAATTTTGTCAATTTGAAAAAACGGATGTGCTTTGTGTTCGGAAGGTGAGGACCGCGGCAAAGGTCTTCAAACTCACCTTGTTTGTAGATAGAAACTGTCTCAGACGGGATACGCTCCATGACTGCCAGTTTTAGATGGTCATCAGCAAACTTTACCTTTGCCTCATCCATTGATATCTCATATTTTTCTATATCGTGTTTCTTTTTAGCAAAGAACAGCATCTGCTTTTCAATACGCTTTAGATCACCCTCACCTATCTCAGAGTCAACCTTGAAGTCATAATAAAAACCCTCATTGACTACCGGGCCTACATAAAACTTTGCTTCTGGATAGAGTGATTTTACAGCTTGAGCCATCAGGTGTGCCGTCGAGTGGCGAAGCACCTCAAGTGATTCAGAAGAGTTATCAAGCTCGATAGATTCACCTTCTATACCTAATGCTGCTGCTGTCTGTAAGTCTACGATTTCATCATTATGTTTGATCGCAATTGCGTCCATATTGTTCCCTAGTTCATGTGTATTAAGAAAAAAATTATTCTAAAAATTTCGTGATTTTATCTAAATTTTACTTTATGGCATATGAAATAAAAATGTTAGTCGATACCTGCCGCCTTCATAAAGCCACCATATCACTTGCCAGTATCCACTCTCTTTTGCAAGTTTTCGTACTTTGTCTTGAGTTGGTCGTATTGGATCTTCAATCTGATGTAGGCCTTTTTATAATCCTCGATTTTTTCTTCGTCCTCGCTTTGAGTAGGCGTACTTTGAGGGGCTGGGTCTTCAGTCACTTTGATAAAGATCTCATCTTTTCCGTCTACGTTTTTTGTCTCTGTCTGCAAGGTCCCGTTTTTCGCCATCTTGACGACATTGTAGATGCTGAGTTTGTTTGCAACAGCATACTCTTTGATACTCATTGATCGCATTCGTTTTCCATCTTCTCTTTTATCCTGCTCTTCCCATTTTTCTACTGAGGCTTATCACACTCCGGCAAAAATATCCATTGAAAACGATTTCCATTTTCCTCATTTTCTTCTATGGCGTACTCAAGCGCCATCGCCTTGGCTCTTTCCAGACTCATCTCATCATTTTGATACAGCAGCTCTTCTCCCATAGGACTCTTGTCATCCAAAGGCTTGTTAAGTTCGATGATTTGATACCCGGTTGGATTCTTTTTGCGGATATGAATAGCATTAAAAGCATATTCATCGTCTTTATATACAAAGGTCGGTTCATGATTTATATTTTTTGGCATAGTCATACTTCCATTTGACGTTTTAATGTTGACATTTTACATCAACTCACTGTTAAAGATATACAAATAGATATAGTTTTTTGATTATTTTATGCGTTAAGATTAATTTGTTTGGGGGATTGTATGATGGTGGTCCGTACAAGACTTGAACTTGTGACATCTACCTTGTCGAGGTAGCGCTCTACCAACTGAGCTAACGGACCATTTGTTTGAAGCATGAAAGAATAGCCAAAATTCTTTTAGTCTTTCTTTAATGAGTGAAAAATTATGTAAAACTTTTAAAATCTTCATCATTTTTCCGTATGTTACCTAATGATTTCAGAATTTTAATGCATGATGCAAAATTAACATAAATACTATTTTCTTTAATATATAATCGTGCCAATATATAAAATCCATCAAGGTATTCGATGCTTACCAATCCAAAACTAGGTGCCAGTGTTACTGATGATAGTATCATGTTTCATGAGCTCTCTTTTGAGATACAGGAACGTCTTTTAAGCTTTGCCGGCATCTCCCATCCCAGTGATAATTTTTGGGATGTCCTGCCTGTCGCCTATATCTATCAAAACAAAGCGCATATGGACCAGAGCGAACTTGATGATGAAGCCTTACTCCAAGTCGGTGTCATCTAAAACAGCTTCTTCTTCCGTTGTCTATTTTTTCATCTTCTTAAGAATTCTTTTTTGTTTTGTATGGTTATAATATAACACCCTGACTACATTAAGGAACTCACATGGCAGAGATGCTTACACAAAGTTGTTACCTCCTTGACACCTCCGTTATACTAGATGATCCCACTCATATTGTCCGCCTTTATGAAAATGGCGAGAATGCCGTTCTAATCACCGATATTGTCTTGGCTGAACTGAACAATAAAAAAGACGATATGCGGGGGGATGCCGGTTTCCAGGCCCGGGAGTTTTTCCGACTTGCAGACAATGAGGATGGTCGACCTATAGAGTTTTCCGACCTTCCGGCGTGTATACAGAAGTCCGTAAACATCGACTTAAAAAACTGTGAAGACAAGTACTACCGTTTAAGCATGCATTTTCCTCGTGAACTCTTGCATGAGGATCAAATAGACGCAGACATACCCGTATATATCATCTATCGCGAGTCTTATCATGTAGAAAGACATTTTGCACATGCACAAGGTCTTAATGATGCCAAGATCGGAGAGATAGCCGGTAATTACGGTCTTATCCTACTGACAAATGACATCTCGTTTAAGATCGCTTCAGAAGTGCAGGGTATTCATACTCAAAGTATTCGTAATGCACGTGTAGAAAGACCTGACGAAATCGAATTTTCTTACAGCTATACCTATCAGGGTGATGAACCCATTCTGAAAGACATGCAAGAGCATATGAGCTTCGAGCAGATAAGTTTTATACAGGAAGCTGGTGATAATACTTCGCAGATCTATGAGACAGGTATTCAAAAATACGCCATAGTGAACAATCATGCTCTTGAATGGTGTGATTTTGATCGTCGTTTTGGTGAGTTTTATGATGATAATCTTGTCCGTCCCATCAATCTTGAACAGAAGTTTTATTTTACTATACTCACGCATCCTCAGAACCATATTACTGTTGTCTCAGGTTCAACGGGTTCGGGAAAAACCCTAATCGCCTTACAGGCGGGGCTGGAGCTTGTGAACGAGGGGATCGTCGAAGGGATTGTCTACGCGCGAAATACCGTTACAGCCAATGACCCACAATCGGAACTTGGATTTAGAAAAGGGGATGAGGGGCAAAAGCTCGGATACTTTATGTATCCGCTCTACTCCGCTGTCAACTTCACTATCGAGCATATGAAACAGCGTTCCATTGACTCACAGGTCGAATACTCCGGTAACATCAACTCAATGAAGCAAGAGACAGCCACAGAGACATTCATGGTCAATAACAATATCGAAGTCATGGATATCGCCCACCTAAGGGGAACGACTATCTCTAAAAAGTTCGTTATCATCGATGAAGCACAAAACATGACCGCTGCAACGATGAAACTCATCGGTACAAGAATGGGAGAGGGAACCCGTTTGGTCGTTATGGGTGATCCGAACCAGATCGATCATCCTTTCCTCTCAAAACGAAGAAATGCTCTCGTCGCCTTACTGCAAAAAGCAAAAAGTGAAAATTATATCGCCGGTGTACAGCTGCGTCATACGATTAGAAGTGAGATTGCGAACTGGTTTGATAAAAACTTTTGATGAATGAAAGAAGAGTGAAGTTGATTACGGGAAACACCCGTAAATCAATTAGATAGGTAGAACTCTGATTTTTTGAGAAAGCTTCTCTTTTAACGAAGCCTCAATCGCATAAAGCGTACCTGTAGATGAAGATGCACAACCGTTACATGCGCCCAGGTAACGGATATATACATCGATGTTCTCATCAGATGTCTTAACGTCGATAACTTCCATGTCTCCACCATCCATAACAAGGAACTGACGGATGTTCTCATCCACTACTGCATCAATGGCCTTGATCTTTTGAACCAATGTCATCGCTTCAAAGTCACCTTTTGCACCTGCGTCTGCAGCTGCTGCCATCTTCTCTTGATCCATCTCTTTACGTGTATTCTCAAGAATATCAACAAGATAGTATTCTCTATCTTCATGACCACCCGGTTTAATACATGATTTACAGAATCCACCAGCTTTGGTATAGTCTGTGATCTGCTCTACCGTAGTAAGGTCGTTTAGCTTGATGACCTCTTTGAGTGTGTTTAGAGAGACACGTGCACATTCACACACGATAAGTTCTTCTTCAAAACTTGCTTCATCGACACCAAGGTACATACCCGCTGCTTTTTTGATAACATCATAAGCCATTACCGAACAGTGCATCTTTTGAGGTGGAACAGCCGGAGTCTCCGGATCATCGCGAAGAGCAAATTCAACGTCAATATTAGTGATCTTTACCGCTTCCTGTACTGTCTTACCGATACAAAGTTCTGTCATTACATCTGAAGATGCGATGGCTGTACCACAACCGAATGATTTGAACTTAGAGTTTACGATCTTGTCATCTTTAGGATCGACTTCCCAGTACAGACGTACCGCATCACCACAGCTTTCCGCACCAAAATCAGCAACAATCAGTTTGTTGCCATGTGCTTCTGCTTCCTCTGGAAAGATCTCTCCCTGGTGTTGAGGATTATTCATTAAACTTGTTACTTTATTTGAGTAAGCGTCCCATAGAGACTCACCCAGCATATCATTTTTAGCCATTATGTACTCCTAAAATTTATTTTTTATTAATGATGGTGAAGTTCGCACTCACGAACCTCTCCACCTTCAGTTGGTCCTACTTTTGCGTAAGAACTTGAGATACCACGTAAACGAGTAACGCCATCTTTGAAAGCCTTGATCACATAATCAGCTTCCTCTTCCGTAGTAAAACGGCTGAGACTCAAACGCATCCCTGTATGTGCAAGTTCATTATCCGCACCGATCGCCAACATAACCGTATTACCTTCAAGGTCTTCAGAAGCACAGGCAGAACCTGTTGATGCACCGATCATACCG
>JBFEXN010000091.1:0-7126 GCA_041562655.1 Sulfurimonadaceae bacterium | reverse complement strand
TTCTATCTACGCACACTTATCCAGGGACTTTCGGTAATCCCAAAGTATTCAGATGAGACGATCCGCAAGGTCAAGCAACTTCTCTTGGACTTGCCGGCTGCACATAAACATCTATTGGATGCAGATGTGGACTATATGCAGGGCATTGACCCCAGCGACAGGTACCGTATAGAGAAAATGCTTCTGATAAATATCGAGACGGGGCTAAGTCCGACAGACTACTTTAAAAAACACCCTCCACGGCCTATCATCGACGATTTGCCTATCTATGAGATAGACGTCGATCGAGCCTACCTTAGAGAGAGGATTTCACTGCGTACACAAAAGATGATCGATATGGGTCTGATCGACGAAGTCACCGCACTTGAGCATAAATACACACGTCTGCCAAATGCCCTCAAGGCCATAGGTATCATCGAAGTCTTTGAGTACCTGGATGGAAGAGTCAGTATAGAGGAGATGATAGAAAACATCATCACACATACAGCCCAACTTGCCAAACGTCAGCAGACCTTCAACAAGACACAGTTTCCAAACCGAAAGCTCTTGTCGATAGAAGAGATATATAAAGAAGCCTCGCTCTTCCTAAGCTAAAGTACCTCTATCCATAGCAGCTGCGCGACGGCGACTATCAGAATAACCCCTATGATGTTAAAGACTATCCCGTAAGCGGCCATTGTCTTAACGTTAACAACCCCTGTACTCATGGCTATTGCATTGGGTGGCGTTGCAATAGGCAGCATAAAGGCATACGAGGCACACACCGTTGCTATCATCATGAAGAGTGTCACATTCAACCCTGCCTTATCGGCAACAGCATAGAGTATGGGAAGCATGATCGAGATCAGGGCTGTATTACTGGTGACTTCTGTCGTGAACGTCACCATCGCCGCCACAATCAGCATGAAGATGATCATCGGCATACTTGTCAAAGTCAACAGATGTGAAGCGATCTCCTCCGCCATACCCGTTTGTGTAAAAGCCATGGCAATGGCAAAACCCGCTCCAAACAAGAACATGATGCGGTAAGGGATATTGTTCTTATCAGCCATCCACTCCAAGATTGAAAAAGGCGGTGCAAAAAGCAGTAGTCCTGCCGTCAGTAAGATACCCGCTTCACTCATACCAAGACCGTTATAGTAAGGCCTTATCGGCGCATTGATAAAGAGCGTAAATATCAAACCGAATAAGACCCATAACACTTTTTTCTGCTCTTTGTTCAAAGCCGGGATGTCGAGATTCGGCTCAATCTCCACGTCTTTTATCCCCATTCCCAGGACGAAACCGACGATTACGAACATGATAAACACCAAGGGCGCGACCATCCACATCCACTGAACAAAGGGGATGCTTTCCAGACCCATCTCTTTCATCACCCCTAATAAAATCAGATTTGGCGGTGTTCCAATCGGGGTTAATATCCCCCCTATACTTGCCCCATAAGCAATACCCAGTGCAAAACGCAATTTAAGTCTTATCTCATCGGTAAGGAATAGTGCTATCGGAAGCAAAAGAAGTGTCGTCGTTGTATTCGAAAGTACGGAGCTCAAAAGTCCTGAGGTCATGATCAGAGCAAAGATGATACCTTGAGCATGGCTGGGGAAGAGGGTTAGCATCTTATTGGCGATCCACTGATGAAGACCTGTCTTTTCGACCGCAATAGCAAGAAGAAAACCTCCCAAAAAGAGATAAATAATTGGGTTGGCATAGTTGGCTGTGACCTCTTTGGTCGTCAGGATCCCGGAAGCCGGAAAGAGGACAATTGGCAAAAGTGAGACAACGGCCAGCGGTAACCCATCATTGGTCCACAAGGTGACCATCAAGACGATACAAGCCACCAAAAAAGACTGCTGCATTGTAAAAAACGCGATCATCAGGGCAAACGAGATAAGAGCAAGGAGTATCGCAAGTCCTATCTTTTTTCTCTGCAGCATGAGTATATCCGGCATCTTCTACTCCTGTCATAGTCTCATCACATTGTGCCGACACTTCTTTAAAATCAAGCTAAAAAGAGCTCTGCATAAGGATGAAATCGCTATACTTTTTGCCACTAAAAGGAATCTATTGCTGATGGCTATTACACTAAAAAAGTTCTTCACTACCAACACATTGGTCGTCTTTGGTATCATCTTCGGTCTTATCTTTGGTATATTTTTACCCGAATATGCACTGAAACAAGAGGTCATAGGAAAAGCCTTTGTCAGCTTTTTAAAAATGTTGGTCGTCCCCTTGGTCTTTGCATCGATCTATGTCGCCATAGCCGGACTTGGATCACTTGAACAGCTTAAAAGGATCGGACTGAAGACAATTGGCCTTTACCTGATAACGACTGCTCTTGCCGTGCTTCTTGCCATTATCACTATCAATATATTTCCTATCGGCGAAAGTATCTCTTCTCAAGGTCTTAGCTACGCCAAGGCAGAAGCCATTGCCCCTTTTTCATTACAGACGATGTTTTTAAGCTTTATCCCGACAAACATCTTTCATGCACTTGCCGGCGGAAACATGATGCAGGTGATCGTCTTTGCTATCTTTTTAAGTATTTCCAGTCTCTATCTCAAACAAAAACATCAAGACTCGATGCTTGACTTCTTTACGGCGATCAGCAGTGCGATGTTAAAAATAGCAGAGTGGATTGTTTCGCTTACGCCGATCGGTGTCTTTTCACTTATCAGTTACATCGTTGCCGAACAGGGTATCGATGTCATCCTTGGTCTGTGGAAATATATTGTCCTGGTCTTGGCAGTCTTATTGGTGCATGGGCTGATAACACTTCCTGCCATTGTCGCTGTCTTTGCCAAGATCAATCCTTACAGGTATTTACGAAATATCAAAGAAGTCCCTCTCATGGCTTTTTCAACCGCCTCAAGTGCGGCCACTCTTCCGGTTAGCATGAAGGTCGCACAAGAGAAGGGTGGCGTTTCTCAAGACAGTGCAGCCTTTGTCCTCCCCCTAGGAGCTACCGTGTCCATGGACGGTACTGCTGCGTATTTGAGCATAGCCATCTTGTATATTGCAAATCTTGCCGGTGAGACACTCACTATCGGCGATCAGATCTTACTCGGCGTCACCGTGGTCTCTCTAAGTGTAGGGGTTGCCGCCTTGCCGTCCGCATCACTAGTGATGATGGTGGTGATATTACAACAGGTTGGTCTGCCTATCGAATATCTGGCTCTGATCGTTGCGGTGGACAGGATATTGGATATGGCGCGGACATCGCTGAATGTCACTTCAGATATGTGTGTGACTAAAATCGTAGATGAGATAAATAAAAAAGAGGCTGCAAAAAGCTAGAGACTACTTAGATAAAAGCTCTCTAACTATACGAAGTAAAAAAGTTTCAGGCAAAGCCGAATTGACCTTATTTCCCAGCTAAAAGTTCTCTAACAACTTCACGGTCATCAAAAGGAAACTTCTTGTCATAGATGATCTGATAGGTCTCATCACCCTTTCCGAGTATCAACAAGGCCTCATCTTTTTCAAGGTCCTCCAAGGCTTTGGCGATTGCCTCTTTGCGGTTAGGGTTAACATAAACTTTTTGCTTCTCGTCGATGCCTGCTACGATATCTTCGATTATCTGATCCGGGTCTTCGGTACGTGGGTTATCACTGGTCACATAGACTTTTTTAGCATACGAGGCAGCTACCCTTCCCATAATAGGACGCTTGCTTTGATCTCGATCTCCACCTGCACCAAAGACCACACGAAGTTCTTTTTCTTTGAGTGAGTTTAGTATCTGTTGCATCCCATCAGGCGTGTGCGCGAAATCAACGATGACCAAAGGCTCTTCACTGACCTTTTCCATACGTCCACTCACACCTGCAAAATTTTCTGTCACTGCTGCTATCTCAGGGATCGTATGTTCCGTGACAAGATGTACCGCCGCCACAGCCGCTGTCATGTTGTAAAGGTTGAAAAAACCATATAGTTCTGTCGAGAAGTTCTCAATGTCTTGAAAGTTTTGCATAACGGCAGAGATACCCTCATTCATCGTATACGCGATGATACGATAAGTCGCGGGGTTCTCTATCCCGTAAGAGTTGGCATTTTTAAAATTAAATTCCGCGCGGGACTCATCCTTGTTGATAAGCTTCAAGCTCTCATCAGCAAAGAAACTGTTCTTGACAGCGATGTATTCTTCAATACTCTCGTGATAATCCAAATGGTCTTGGGTGATGTTTGTCAGTATCTTCAGAGCAAAAGGTATCCCCTCGATGCGACGCTGTACTATCGCATGTGAACTCACTTCCATGACAAAATACTCACACCCTGCAGCAGCTGCTTGATAGATATGACGGTACGTGTTCAATACCGAAGGGGTCGTAAGACTTTTTTCCTCGACGATCTCATCATTCATATAGAAGCCGCGCGTACCTTGCATAGCCACCTTATGACCAAGGTCAAGTAAGATAGAATAGATCGCTGCTGCCGTCGTCGTCTTGCCGTTCGTACCGGTGATTCCAATGATCTTGATATGGTTCACACCAAAAAGAGGCGCGATCTCTTCCGCTGTTACAACGGAGTGAGCTCCATTCGCCTTGGCATTGTCTAGGTATTTTTTATTCTGTGTCGTAAGGACAAAGGCCGTTTCACTGTCGCACTCTTGTGAGTTCTCACTCACAAATTTATAGGGGGTATCGGGGAGCTGTATTTTCACTAATGTGCTACTTTATGTCTTCTAGGATGCGGCGTAATTTTTCATCGTTCGGGTATGTCTTAAGTGCTGTTTCCAGGTACGAAAGCCCCATCTCTTTAAAGCCATTGTGCAGTAGTTGGTCTAAAAAGTCTATAAAATCATCTTTCGCCGTGATGATTACACGCGTTGAGAACATGATGTTCTCAAATGTTTTTTTGAAGTCTCCGCTATTGTCGACTAAGAGTTTAAAGTCACTGTATAAGACACCGTCTTCACCCTCTAGTTTTTCCAGCAACGGTTCTTGAAGCAGTTCGCTCAATGACTCTATCGTTCCGTCCATGCTTGCAATGATATCGTTCATGATATCATCCGCGTCTTCATTGTCTTCTTTACGCAATACAGCATAATAATCAAAAAGAGCCGCTGCTGCCTCTTCTCCGCTCATAGCCATCTCTGCGAGGATTGCACCGTTGTAGGCCTCTTTATTGTTTGGATCGGCTTTAAGTACTAAAGCATAATCTAAGAGCGCTTTTTCATACTCTTGTTTTGAAAAATTTTCGTTTGCTGATTGAAGGGTTTTGTTTTGATTAAAATGGTTCATAGTATCTCCTTCGTCTATAGTTCGTCTATTTTGTTCTCCATACCTATTGGAACATTCACAACTGTCAATTCAGGGTGAATATCCATACGCAATTGACGTTCAACCCCATACTTCAAAGTGCTCCCGCTGCTGGCACAACCAACACAAGCACCCAAAAGCTGTACGTAAACACCGCCATTTTTAACGGCTATCAGTGTAATATCTCCTCCATCAAGCGCAATTGAAGGACGTACCTTGTCAATCACGGCAGTGACGGGATCCATAAGTTCTTCGTCTGTAAAAGGGATCATATCTATCCTTGAAAATTCTATCTAAAATAATATCGATAAAATAGACAAATTCCACTTAATAAGTCATAAATCATCCATGGGACAATTTTTTTTAAGCTTAAAAAAATCCCTATAAATCAATGAGCGCGTTGACGTATTTTGTCTTTCGCATGCCAACGAGTATATAATCAATATCGGCACACTTTATCAATTCATTAAGGGCTGTCTTCTCTATCGTGTCTTCGATCACAATACCGGAGTGTTCCAACATACTCTTAGTCTGTTTAGCACACTCATAAAGTACCATCTCCTCATATGAGACAAAGAAATCCATAAGCAGTTTAGAGATGTTTTCTCTCGTATAATCATCTTCTATCTTCATCAGCTCCTGACGTACATGCGGGATGATCTTACCCATTAGAAAACTTTGATACTCTCCTACCCACCCAAACCTGTGCTTGTAATTGTCCAATTCACCTATCAGGTTAAATATAGAATCTGCCTTGGCATCTTCCAAGAAGCCCATCGTCTCATTTAATAGTGTGTAGTAGTCACCCGGTTCCTTGTGTGACGCCAAACGAAACATCAGGTTGTCCTTTGAGGCGTTCAAAGGGCGGTTAGCAAGAACACGAAGTCCATTCTCATGCGCCCAATGAGCACATTCAAGCCCACCTTTTTCAAGAAGGTTGATCGGCATCTGCAAGGTCGTAAAATGATGCTGCTCATTTCCTACTTCAAAAGCAGCTTTAGTAGCCAGAGATATCAGATCCTCATACGGTAGAAAGTAAAGTGCATCACTCTCTAATGAGAACGAGTTTGAACTGATACCATAGCTCAGTATCCGTCCATCTTGTACTTCCTGCTCCAACTGCATGAAAGCATCAAGAATCCTGTCCAACATGATCATCTGCGCATGTGAACGCTCAGCTTCATCCTTGATCTCATGCATCAGATAATACTCGGGATTATGCAGCAGATAACAGTCCAGCTGTTTTAGATGAAGGCGCTCTAAAGACTTTGTCAGTTCCGCTTTAATAAAACCGGGGTGGATAGAGTGATAACACACCTCACTGTACTTTACGATGTCAAGCTCATCGACGATCTCTTCTTCAGCCTTTTTGATCTCCTCTAAGAGCGAACCCTGTATATATCCGCATTTAGATACGATCTCAAGATCGTCGGGTTTGTGTCCCCCGTATACATCTTCCAAAGTCTGAGCGATAAGACGTTCTGCATCCCCGTTCATATAGTTTGTCGAAGTATCAATAAGTCTAATACCCTCTTTGAGTGCCAGAGTTAATGCTGCTTTATGTTCAGGATCATCCAAACCTGTTCTATATGTGCCAAATGCTAATTTACTATTCATGATCAAGTACCTGTAAAATTTTAAAGAAAGTATATCTGAAGAAGTTGAGGGCAAGCCCTCAGAGAGTGTTTAGTGCTAAGACTAAACGAATTCGATGAATGCCATCGTTGTAGCATCACCACGACGAATACGAGTACGTGTAATACGTGTATATCCACCGTTACGCTCTTTGTATTGAGGAGCGATTTCATTTAGAAGCTTCTTAGTAGCTTCTTTGCTTTGTAGTGCAGCAAATACTTCACGGTGAGCATTAG
>JBFEXN010000090.1:0-7151 GCA_041562655.1 Sulfurimonadaceae bacterium | reverse complement strand
CATTCTGCTTTCCCCCACTCTGAAGCGAATGGCTGTTTAAGACGAGGCTGTCATCTCCGGGATATAAGACATAGCAGTTGTTGTTTTTATCGTTTAGGAGCTCGTTTACGGCCTTGTGTTGTGCAAAAGAGACATCGACATAGAGTTCGGAGTTCTCCAAGGATAGATGGGTAAAATGGCCCGTACCGTTTTTGATCTTCTTAAACTCATGCGTGTGCATGAGTATCACAAACTTCGTCTTCGTCTGTATCGGCTTGATATATTCACACATACACGAGCTTTGAGGTCTAAAACAACGGTAACACGTCTCGCGTTCGCCATAATACGTCTTACTTATGGTTTTGCACCGTCGGGACAGAGACATTTCCAGAAGCTTGCATCTTCAAAGCTTCCGGATTTTTCATGTAGTACTCACGTACCGCTTGCGCCAAAGCCGCTTTTTGTTCTTCTTCGACTGCACCACTCTCATCTAGACATGCTGCTATCACTTCAACCAGACCTTCCTGCGCTGGAGGCATTTTTTCTTTCCAGGAAAGGAACAGAGCCTTGTTGACATGCGAAGGGATAGACCCCATGATACCGACATCGTTTTCATTATGTACCAACAAACCAGAGGTCGTTCCTCTGTCTAGAGTAAGGACTTGAAAAAGATAAAGCGTATGATAGGCCAGCTGCGCCTGCTTGTCCTCTTCAGTGATCCTTGTCTCATTGATCATCCTGTTCTTGATGATCTTGACATAAGTATCTATGACATTCTCACCAAGGCCTTTTGCCATCTGAAGATCATCCTCTTTGTTGCCCGTAGAGAAATTCTCAAGATAAAAATGGCTTACCCCTCTATGGCGCTCTAGAGCAGGAATATAAAAATATTTATCTCCCTGGGCAGAAGCTTCTTCATAATACTCTCCTCCACACTCTTTAAGACACGCCTCAAATGCCTGCTTATCATCTTGTTTAAAAATAGAAGGGTTCAAATCAGCCATCATCCTCCAATAGCCTTTTCCATTTTTCATCTCTGTCCAGGAAATATGCATGTGTATAGAGGGCGCGTGAGAATTTCTTGGATGAATTATCGTCGAAAGTGCTGTAGCCGATGCTAACTGCTTAGTTTCATCACTCTCATACTGTACCTGGGAGACATTTACAGAGGCACGGTTAAACAGTGTGTCATCAGTGGCCACATACCGAACGCCACCACCAAATTCACCCTTATGACGAAACCACTCGATAGGCTCAAAGTTTTTACTCTCACCAATATTAGATGAGAGTTGATCCAAGGCATTTACAAAGTAAGATTGGAGATGAGTCACTAGGTTATCTGCCGCTTGAGCATCCGTCGATTTTGCTTTTATTCTTGTCATAAACAGTCTTTTCTGGTACTTCGAGGCTCGCCTGGCCTATGTCTTGTTACAGCATAGTATGAAAGCATCAGCAGCATGAAGTTTTTTTTGGAATTATACTAAAAAGTCACAAAGAAAAGGTGGGGATTCTTTTCTTCTTAAGATTTGAATGCGGCTTGAATACTTTTGAGCAGGATCAACAGGTAGTTTTGGTAATCTTGGAACAAGCCTCCATACGCAGCAACATTCTCTTCAGAAAGTGCTTTTAGGAAATGGTCTGTGACCTGAATGAACTGTTTGGCCCCAAGATTTGATGCGGTACCTTTGACGTCGATCAAAAGTGCTTGCGCTTCGGCATACTCTTTTGCGACAAGCAGATCACGAAGCTTCTTCGAAGAGTCTTTATAGCCGACAAAGAACTCTTTTAACAACTCCTTGTACATAGCTTCATCATTCCCGCATATCTCTAATCCGAGCTGATAGTCCAAACTCGGAAGGTCATTGATGTCAACCTTAATCTCAAGCTCATCGACCTCTGCAGCTTCGACATCGTCTTCTGCCTCGGCTTCATTCATTGTGTAGTACATCGACATGATGTCATACAATGCGTCCATTTTCAATGGTTTTTCCAAATGCTCTTCCATACCGGCTTCACGCATATGTCTTATATCATCGGCAGCCGTATCCCCACTCAGTGCGACAACAGCGATATGGTCATAAGCGGGATTCTCTCGAATCATTCTAGTCGCCTCAAACCCGTCCACGCGAGGCATATGTGCATCCATTAAGATGATCTCAAAATCACTGTCTTTTTCCAAGATATCCATAACAAACTGACCGTCATCCGCCATCACGACCTCAATACCTGATTCATTAAGTACACCGTTTATGACTTTTTGGTTTATCAGGTTGTCCTCTGCAATCAGTACACGATGTCCGCTAAAGTCTGAAAAGTCTGCCTTAACGATTTTTCTCCCATTTCGCGTTGATTCACGTTTTTTTCGCTGACACGCTTGTTTTGTCCTCTCAGGCTGTACTTGTGCTACAGGTACGTCTTCTCGCTCCGCTTCTGCCGGTTCAGGTTCAGGTTCTGACTCGATGACATCTTCCTCTTGAGATTCAGACGAAACCTCAGAAGAGACGAATTCCTCTTCTTCGCTTGTCTCATCGACCTCCTCAGCCGATTCCTCGTTTGGAGTTGAAAAATCTTCTTTTTCTACATGTTCAGTCACCAGGTCGACAAGCTCACGCTTTGGTTCACGCTTAGGGGATCGAACAAGCAACCACAACAATAAGATTATCGCAATGATGGCTGCGATAATATAGATAGTATCCACACCAGCTATCTCACCAGGAATATAAGCATTGACCGTATCACGAAGCTGAGATAAATCGATATCGAGAAGATTAGAAAATTCCATATCAAGTCCTAAAAAAAATATATCTATAGTGTAACCAAAAAAAATCAAAATAAAGAAAAAAAAGATAGTTTTATATTATATTCGGGGATCTATCGCATGTTAAATTTCTTCCTACAAGAGGTTACATTAGGTTTATACGTTGTGCAGAAAGAAAAAGAGGGTTGCCCTTTTTTAGAGGATGAGTTGAGCGATTTTTGAGACGATATCTTTTTCGCGTATTGGTTTCGTTAAAAAATCGTTGGCACCTTCATTCAGTGCTTCTGCGCGTATTGTCTCATCTGTCGTCAATACGATCACAGGGATCGTTTTCATATGATCATCAGCCCTGGCCACTTTTAAAAAATCAATCCCGCCCATGATTGGCATGATAATATCTAAGAGTACAATATCGATATCTTTGTCTTTCTTAAGGACATCTAGAGCATCCATACCATTAACAGCTTCGATTACTTCGGATACATTATCTGTTTTCATCAACATCGATCTGATCAACTTACGGTTGATCATATCATCATCAACTGCTAGAACGCGCAAAGTTTTATTACTCATCTTTAATACTCTTTCTTGATTATTACCAATCTATTGACTGTATCTTACCAATTTTTAGCGGAAATAGAAAGCTTTTGTTCTGTTTTAGGCGAATTATACCCACCGAACTCTCCGCTTTGTAGTTTTTGATGAAGATTATAGAATCGCCATGATCTGAAAACCGTGGGAACTCGTTGATACCCGTTGCCGTCAAACGACGAATAAAATCTGAGCGCGTACTGATAAGGTGAAGATTGAATGTATTGTGCGAAAATTCATTGGTACTTTCACGTGACTTATATACGATATAGTTTTTATGTGCCGCTAATGCAACATTACTTTTACCGTAATATACCATCTGCTGAACGCCTCGTGAACCAATCTTCTTTGAGAACACATTCGGATATCCCAAACGGTTTGAGACAAATGCTATCTCTTTCTCGTCTTCTAAGAATTGTGCCCCAACATCAATACCACTATATGTGGTCAATCTCTCTAGCTGTTTCGTCCGTACATCATACAAATACAGATCAGGTTGTCCTTCAGGTGCCATTGTGACAAGAAGTCTGTTCCCATCTTTACTGACATCCGAACATATCATCATCCCGTCGCTTTCTAAGACCTTCACACTCTTACCCGTACGTCTGTCCATCTTGTAAAGTGTTGGCTTGGCCGCATCAAGGACTGTATAGTAAAAACTGTTTTGTTCTTCATCTGCCCAGTGTGGGAAGACGTTAAGTCCACCCTTGACAATGACATGCTGATAGGTCAATGTGTAATCAGATATCACGATCTCGCTCTCATTAGGCGAGGTTAAACGTGATATCAGTACATATGACTTCATCCACTCGACACTTTCTGCACCGATAAAATCGTTGATATCCGTAGCGATATTATGAATCAAGAAGACATACAGGTTCTCTTTTTTAATACGAAAGTTTTTCTGGCGAAGAACCTCCGAATCAACTGCAGAGAGAAGTTTATAGTCACAGTTCAAGTAGCCGTTATCATCCTGATGAAGACGATAGCGTAAGACATAATCCCGTTTAGTATTATTCGCATCAACAGCATCAGCATCAAAATCATTACTGCTGTAATTGTCATAGACATTAAAACTGGCAAGGACACTTAAATCACTGATAAGGACTTTAAAAAACTTTTTTGAGAGCCTCTCTTGATAGTTTACAGAAGCATCTTCAACTGAGATCGACGGTAGCCTGTCGACTTTCTTGATGACCTCGATCGTCGCATCGGCGGCAAAAAGGTTAAGGGCTAAAAAAAGTGTGATTAATATCTTGTGCAATGTCATTCCTTCGCGGTTAAAATAATATCTAAGCTAATAGCTTTTTTGTCTTTGTGAACTGGAAATTGGCTTAGGGCGTTCATACAGTTGTTTACGGCCTCATCAAAAAGTGTATCACCCGTATATGTTATCACTCTAAAGGAAACCAATGACCCGTATTGGTCGATTTCCAGACGTACTTTCGCAGATTTTCCCACCGAGTCAGCTGGAGGAAAAAACTTTGAATAGATTTCTGCGTGTATTTTAGCTAAATATTCATCAACAACACCAGAGGAATCCCCTACTATTTTGATATCCTCTTTGGATAGTTTTAGATTTTTAACCAGAGAGCTGGCTTCTGTCGACTTAAGTTCTTTTGTGTTCTTTGTCTCAATACGCTTTTGTATCTTTTTTAAAAACTTGTCATCTACGACTGCTTTGCTTGTCTTGTTTCTTTTGACGAGCTTTCTTGTCTTCACCTCACCAAACAATGAAGAGAGGTCAGTATTGACCTTTTTCGGTGAAGCAATGGTCTCAAGGGGCTTTTCCAGCGATTTTTCCTCTTTTGCCTGCTCGACTTTTTTCGTTTTTACCGGAGGTGCAGTGGGAACGTGGTTAAGGTTGACAGCGATATAGTCCGAGGAGCTCAACTGAATGTGTTTGACACGGGTCTCTTGCAATACAAACAACAAAAACAAAACAGAAAAGAGAATAAACAAAGAGAAAGATGCTACGCCACCCAGATAAAAGTAGTGATCATTGTTTCGAATAGGCAAGCGCTTACCCGTTTGTGGCTAAAGAGACTTCAGTAAAGTTTGCTCGCTTTACGGTAGAAAGGATAAACATCACCTCCCCATAGCCCAGGTCTTTGTCAGCTGATATCAAAACGGCTGATTTTACGTCAAGGTTTTTTTGAGCATAGAGATAAAAGTTATCCGCAAAGTCCTTTACTTTAAACTTTTCACCATTTACCATGAGTTCTCTGTTCTTGTTGATGGATATATGTACAGGCGGCTTTGTGGTCAATGCTTTCTTAGCAGATCCCTTAGGAAGCTTTATTAGCTCTTCGTACACAATGGTTGGTGCTATAACCATTAAAATAGCCAATAAAACCAACATCACATCCACGAGGGGCGTGATATTAAGTTCAGGGTTTTCATCCCACTCGTAATGCATGACTATGCATCTTTCGACTTGGCAAGCAGTGCATCAGACTGCATGCGGATAAGTCCGGAAAGTTCATATGCCTGACGTTTAAGCAACTGATGAAAAGTGTAAGCAAAAATAGCTACGAATATACCTGCTGCCGTTGCTATGAGTGCATCTGAGACACCAACAGCGATCAATGACATGGACGCCGATGCTTGACCGATATCCTTAAACGTATCCAAGATTGAGACGACCGTACCAAAAAGACCGATGAACGGAGAGGTGGAAGCCACAACAGACAAGACACTTAGTCCTTTTGTTGCATCCTTCGTCGCCGCATATTGGCAGAGATCGAGTATCTCTTTACTTAAGTGCGCTGTACGTCTTAAAAATGGATCGATATAAGAGAATGTTGATACAGAGTTAGAACCCATTAGCAGGGACTCAAGAGATTCTTTCTCTTGAGAAACCCAGCTTTGAAGGGAAAAATAACGATAGATAAAAACCCACGTTATAGCAATGAAGTAGATAGATAAAACGCCTAGCACCAACAAGGTGATAGGGTGAGAATCTGAGATAAAAGTCGACAATGACTGAAACATTAGATAAGGTTCTGCGCAGCTGTCTCTAGTTTTGCAGATACAGCAGCGATCGCTACTGAGTTATCTGATGCAGATTCAACCAGTGCTTTAGCCTCAGCAAGAGCTGAAGCAATATCACTTTCATTGTCACCACGAATAGCAACAGCACCGTCAGCAAGAACAACAACTTTGTTCTCATCAACTTGTACATGTCCCCAGTTAACGACTACAGATTCAGTTTTTTTATCTTCTTTAACAAAATCAATCACACCTGCACTTAAAAGTGTAGTCAGTGACGCATGATCAGGAAGAACACCAAACTCACCCTCTTCACCCGGTAGAGTAACTTCTGTTACCTTACCGTTGAAGATGTCACCGTTTGGAGTAACGATTTCTAATTGAAGAGTATTCATGTGAATCCCTATTTGTTTTTCTCATATTTAGCGATTGCTTCATCCATACCGCCTACCATGTAGAAAGCAGACTCTGGCATATGATCGTAATCACCGTTTAGGATACCTTTGAAAGCACTGATTGTGTCTTCAAGTTTAACGTATTTACCAGGTGCACCTGTAAATACTTCAGCAACAAAGAAAGGCTGAGAAAGGAACTTCTCAATCTTACGAGCACGTTCAACAACATTTTTGTCATCTTCAGAAAGCTCATCCATACCAAGAATCGCGATGATATCTTGAAGGTCTTTATATTTTTGTAGTGTCTGTTGAACACCTACAGCAACACCGTAGTGCTCATCACCGATGATAGCAGCGTCAAGAAGACGAGATGTAGAATCAAGTGGATCAACCGCTGGGTAGATACCTTTTTCTGCAATCTTACGGTTAAGTACTGT
>JBFEXN010000089.1:0-7173 GCA_041562655.1 Sulfurimonadaceae bacterium | reverse complement strand
GTGTCTCTTTAGTAAATAATGCTGCCATTAGTTTCTCCCTACTTCTCTAGTGCCATACGCACGATATCTGTAACGTGTGTTTCTGGACCATAAACTTCGATATAAAGACCTAAACGATCTGCTGCTTCTTTAATATCTTTAAGACCTTTTTCGTAGTTTGGACCACCACGACGTACATATATCTTAATACCAACTTCTTTCATTTTATCTTGATACGCTTCAAATGCTTGAATAATACCTGTAAATGTTTTAGCAACATCTGTAAAGTTAGCAATCGCACCACCAATGATAAGGATCTTATCACGGCCTTGAGCATCTTTATGACGTGTCATAAGGTCAATTAGTGTGTCTGCATAGAACTTTGTCTCACCAGTAGTCGGACCACCAGAATACTCACCATAGTTAGCAAGCTCTTTAACATCACCAGAAAGGTCAGCAATTGTATCAGCGTATACAACAGAAGCACCACCACCGGCAACCATTGTCCAGATACGACCCATTGGGTTAAGGATAGTCAATTTAAGTGAAGCACCTGACTTTGAGTCAGCTTCTGCTACCGCTTTTTCTTCAGGAGATTGATCTTCCATACCAAAGGCAGTCGGATACTCGATATCTCCCCATGCATCAGTCATCATGAAACCTGCAGTATCATCAAGACGAGCAACAAGGTCAAGAATAGCCATCTCATTATTGTCAAGCATAACGATCGGGTTGATTTCTAAGTATGCAAAGTTCATATCACGGTAGAATTTAAAGAACTGAATAGCAAATGATACAAATGATTCTTTGTCTTTAGCTTGGATATCAGCAGGTACATTAGCACGAACCGCATGTTCCATATCAGCATCAGACATAGTAATTGGAATAGTCACTTCATTGACTTTCTCGTCCCAACCCTCTTCAACTTCCATACCACCTTCAGCAGACATATAAAGAACATCGTCTTCACCTACCGTTGTCGCAGAGATATAATATTCTTGTTCTTGTGAGTGTGGAGTAAATGGCTCAACTACGAAGTGTGTAAGCTCTCCATGCTGACCAGACAGAAGCGTTGTCGTTACTGACATCTTCTCATCAATCCATGCAGCAGCTTCCGCTAGAGTAACATCACCTGGCTTGTTAGTCTTGAAAAGTACAAGATCATTTTTACCACGCTTACCAAATAACATATCTGGCTTAGCCACTAGTGCCTCTTGCTTTAACCACTCGAAACCATGCTCTTCAGCTTTGTCTAGTAGTTCTTTACCGCTTGTTACCAGTACAGATTTGAAACCGTAATGGAACCCACTGAAGTATTTATCCCAATGTTTTGAGAAAATTGCTTTGCCGTCGTATTCACGAATCGCTCTTTGAGCCATTGCAACTCCTTAGAAAATATTTATGAAATTATAACATCTAACTACTGCATATATGTTAAGGCAACTTTGTTTTTAAGAAAACCTTATTATTTGTATAATTTAGTAACATAAAATTCAGCTACATCCACACCAACGTATCGAATAGTAACACAAATGCTCTCATTCAAAGGCTTTCGAGCATACAATCTAACCTTTACATCTTCTTCGATCCCATAAAACTTAAGGCGCAATTGCAATCGTCTGTCTTGCGTAGAAATGCCTTTGATTCCCATCTCTTT
Source organism: Sulfurimonadaceae bacterium (assembly GCA_041562655.1). Lineage (GTDB taxonomy): Bacteria > Campylobacterota > Campylobacteria > Campylobacterales > Sulfurimonadaceae. The sequence continues at coordinate 5,537 of JBFEXN010000089.1, read as the reverse complement.
CAGACGTATTGAAAGTTCTTTTACAATATGGTTGTTATACACAAAATGCTTAGGTGGTGTAGGAACGACATGATAAAGTACTTTGTTCATGTAAATCGTGATCGTACTTAATACTAAAAAGCTCATCCCTATCATCAATACTACACGGTACTTTTTACGAAATTCTCTCAGTCGTATGCGATATGAGGAAATAAATGTTTTCACCATAATCGGTGTTGTGACTAAAATATAAGGAGCCAGTTCTTCTAACTTCATCTGTTGTCTGAACGATAGAAAGAGTGAAAAGATAAAAGCTGTCGCGCCAAGGTACCATAAGAGGTTACGTTCTTCCTTGACAAAAGTCCTATATAGAGAATATATCAGGTATATGAAAACAATAGGTGAAAAGATCGCGGCATATATCGCTAAGGTATCTAAAAAGTGATTATGAGGGTGTCCCCCAACATCGATTCCAAATATATACATCGAGAGCCCAAACAAGACGATTGAACTGAATAAAAGGGTGGTTTTTCGCTTTTCTATGGCAAAAAAGATAAGACTTAAATATAAAAAAGCAAATGATGCATCCACTATGACGTACATAGGTAGAAGTGCATAAGACAACATACGCTTGTGTTTATAGTAAAAGAGAAAAACTAGGAGTAAAAATAGCACCAGTCCCGCACCATCAACCATTATAGCAGCACTGTTAATACCCGGTAAGAGAAGATAGACCAGAAGATTCCACAGTTGATCACTGGACCTTTTGAAGAGAGATTTAGAAATATCATAATATAAAAATGCACCAACACTGTGCATCAATATCATAGGTAATCGAAGAGAGAAATCATCCTGAGCAAAAATCGTCGTAAAGATGTTGATCAGATAATGTAACAGATTGTTCTTGTTAAAAAAGATGTCCGCTTCATAATAACTTATAGAGAGTTCAGAAGTAAAAAGTAGAAGAATAAGAGCATGTACCGAGATTAAGGCGGTAACAGCATAAGTATTCTTCATCAGGTGTTTCTTCTTACAGCTTTAAAAAGTTGTTGATCATATCATGTCCATGTTCACTCATAATCGATTCGGGATGGAACTGAACACCATATATCTGCTCGCCTTCAATTTCCAGGGCCATAATCTCATGATCGTCTGCACTGACAGCCGTCACTAAAATACACTCAGGCAGAGAGTCCGGCTCCACCACTAAAGAGTGATAACGCGTTTCCGTAAAGCTCTCAGGTAACTTATCGAAAATCTTTGTATCTCTTTGTTTGATCACCGTTGACGTTTTCCCATGCATCATGTTTTTAGCACGGACCACCTTTGCTCCATAGGCCTGGGCAATGCTTTGATGACCTAAACAGATGCCCAAGATGGGTTTACGTCCTTTAAAACGTTCAATCACTTCCAGCGTTACACCGGCATCATCCGGGGTCGCAGGCCCGGGAGAAAGGATGATCTTTTCAGGGTTAAGCGCTTCAATCTCATCAACGCTCATCTCATCATTACGTATGATTTTCAAATCTGCTCCAAGTTCACGGCAGTACTGGACTATGTTATAGGTAAAACTATCATAATTATCTATCATCAATACCATACACGGTCCTTCTTAATCGATCTAATCATTATTCATATCTTTATAATTCCTAATCTGAACTGGATTATATCAAAGTTTGTTCTAAATTATATTCAATGCATAATTCATTTTTACTAAGTTGTTGCCTCAAATTTATCCAATCATAAGAAAAAGCATCTAAACCAACATTTTATAAGGGTTCTTCTCTCTTTGTTGAACAAAGTATGTTCTATCATCTGTCAGTTTAGTACTTTTCTAGGACTCTCAACCAATGGTTGCATTCGTTCATCAGCGCAGTATCATTATATTTCAAAGACGCTTTTTTTAACCCTTCACACTTTGAAGCAATCATCTCTCGGACAGATCGTTCTTGTGTGTGCTTTAAAAGTGAACGTATATGCCACCTGTCAAGATCCCAATACCTCATCGAAAGCTGATCTTCCCTACCGGCATGCTTTATCGTAAGTTCATCCTCAATCAGGGGTATCTCATATGACTTAAGGATGCGAAGCCACAGATCATAATCCTCACACACCTCCATCTCTTCATCAAACAAGCCGATGTCTTCAATAACTGATTTATGCATTACAACTGTGGAAGGACCTATTTGACAATGTTTTAAGGATGACAAAAAACTAGGGTTTTTCTGTTTTATATGGCGTTTTGGGATTTTCATCTCTTTATTATGGCGCAGCCATTTTTCATTTGTATATGAGAGTTTATACTGTGGGTTTGTTTTGTGGTAGTCCGCTTGAACAAGCAGTTTATCTACATGCCATTCATCATCCGAATCTAAAAAAGCCATCCACTCGTTTGATGAACACGCTATCCCAGTGTTTCGTGCAGCCGAGACACCTTTATTTGCTTGAGAGACGACTTTAACTTGCGGATACTCTTTTAAAACCGAGAAACTGTTATCCGTCGAGCCATCATCAACAACAATAATCTCTGATGCTTGAAGCCTTTGGGCCAAGACGGAATCTATCGCTCGTTTAAGAGTTTGTTCCCGGTTGTAGGTCGGAATGACAACCGAGATTTTCATTACCAGACTTTAATCTCGTTATAAAGGCTATCACGTTCAACCGGAACAAAGCCGGAGTTTTTGATCAAGCCTACAAACTCTTTCAGATCGACACCAAAAGCAGACTTTGCACCCGCGGCAGAATTGATTGACTCTTTTTCTATCGTTCCATCCAGGTCGTTACAGCCGAATTCCTGGGCTACTAAAGCCAAGTTAACTGTGGATGTCACCCAGTACGCCTTCAAGTTGGAAACATTATCAAGCAATAACCTTGCAATGGCATAGGTCTTTAATATCTCTTGGCCTGTAATATCTTCTTTGACGTTCAAGAAGTTGTTCTCCGTCTGATACACAAGAGGAATAAAACAGTTAAACCCACCCGTCTTGTCTTGAAGGTCACGAATACGCATCATATGGTCAATTCGATGACGACGCTCTTCTACGTGCCCAAAGAGCATCGTCACATTTGACTTGCGTCCACGATTATGCCATTTCTCATGAATCTCCAGCCACTGATCTGAGGTTACTTTTCCCTTACAGATAAAATCACGCACCTTTTCATCAAATATTTCAGCTCCTCCACCTGGAAGCGAGTCGACACCGTTTGCTATCATGATATCAATGATCTCGTCATAACTTTTATCATACTCTTCAGATAGGAAATGAATCTCTGCAGCCGTCAGAGCCTTGATATGCATCTGCGGATATTTCGCTTTGATCTTTGAGAACACCGTGGTATACCAGTCCAGACCCGTATCAGGATTATGCGCCGAGACAATATGGACTTCGGTGATCCCACGAGAAGCAATATCATCGACAATATCCATTATCTCTTCGTGCTTTAAGGTGTACGGTTTTGGATTTTTACGGCTTGCAGAGTAAGCACAGAACTTACACACATCTTTACAGATGTTAGTCGGGTTAATATGACGGTTGATATTAAAATAGGTCTTTTTTTCGTGTAAAGCCTGTCGCTTTTCATCCGCCAATTCACCCAATTCAAAAAGGTCTAGATCGTATAAGGCCATCGCCTCATCGAAGTTTATTCTTTCACCCGCTCTAAGTTTAGTAATAATGTCCATTTTTTATACATACCGTTTTCATATTTTTGAGAATTATATCGTATAGTTCTTAGAATAGAATTCTTAGATATAATGAGAATATTTTTGTTAGAAAGTATAAATAATGAATTTAACAGACCGCATAGAAGACCTCATCGAAAGCAATGCTCCAGACTTTGAGATCTCAAAACTCTTTAAACAATATATCAGTGAGTACAAAGAGGGGCTGAGTGAACTCTTTGAGGCGAACCAGGGGAAGGATTTTCTTGTCCGCCACACGAAACAGCTAGATCATATCATCAATATGATGTACAAGATCGTCCTGCGTAAAGCATTCAATGATTATATTCCTATGCGAAACAATATCCCCGTCTGTTTTATTGCTTTAGGTTCTTACGGTCGTGAACAACTATGTGTTCACAGTGACATCGATCTAATGATCATTTTTGAAACGTCCGAGGGCTTTAACACTCAGCATATCATTGAAAAATTTCTCTACCTCGCCTGGGACGCAGGCTTAAAGCTTGGCCACCGAGTTCATGAACTCGGTGATCTACAAAAAGCATCGCAAGAGGATATCACGATCAAGACGGCCTTTTCAGAGTCTCGTTTTATCACAGGGTCAAACTTTTTGTGGATACGAAGCACACGAGAGCTGAACAACATTCGCCGACAGGACCAAAAAGGCTTCATCCTGGCAAAGATGGAAGAGTCGCGCATAAGAAGAGAGAAATTCCCTTCATCCATGCAACCAAATATCAAAGAATCAATCGGTAGTCTGCGTGATGCGCATCTTCTCTTCTGGCTTGCGCACTCAGTTTACGGTTCTCAGAATCTAAAAAACCTGATCGGCATACTCTTTAGTGAAGAAGAATATAGAGAGTATCGTACTGCCTTAGAGCTTTTGTTTCGCGTACGAAGTGCTTTACATCTTATCGCAAAAAAGCAGCAGGATGTATTAGTCCTGGAATACATTCCAGAAGTTACTGAAAAACTCGGCTTTAGTTCTCAGCGTTTGCTGGTTACAAAGACGATGCATGCAATGTGGGTGATCAATCATTTTACACAGATATATACGTACAAACTCTCTCGTCCCTTCCTTTACGATCACTCTAATGTAGCTCTGTTTAAAGCAGCAAGGATGCAATACGGTTTTTATAAGAACGAAGGAAGTATATATACCAGTTTCAACCATAAACCCATAAATCGTTTCCAACTCTTAACGTTCTTATCAGACCTGGAAGACAAAGAATTACAGTTTGACCCTTCGATATACAAATGTATTTCAACACAGCACATGCAGGGAGAGCTCTCTAAAAAAGAGAAAACTTTACTCTTAAAACTTTTTTCCAGACGTTATTTGCACTGTATCCTTCAACTATTTTTTGACACCGGTATACTAGCTGACATCATTCCTCCCTTTTCCAAGGTCATGTTCTTACCACAATTTGACGGCTATCATACCCATCCGGTTGACATCCATTCTCTCATGTGCATCAAAGCCCTGGAGCATATAAAGGACCCATTGGCACTAAAGCTGTATAAGAGTTTTTCGCATGAAGAACGTACTCTTTTGCATATGACGACACTTTTGCATGATACAGGGAAAGGACGTGTTCAAGACCACTCTATTGTCGGAGCCAAACTCTTTAATGCTTACGCCTCAACCCTGGATTTCTCATCTGAGTTGATAGACATAGGCACACTTCTGATCAAATACCATATCGCTATGAGTCATGTTGCGTTCAGAGAAGACTTTTATCATGAGAACATCCTCTTTTCCTTCATATCCAAGGTCAAAGATGAACGAACACTCAAGCTCCTTTTTGTACTTACCTATGCCGATATCAACGGTGTCAGTCAAAAGACCTACAACTCTTTTAACGCAAAACTTCTT
>JBFEXN010000088.1:0-7254 GCA_041562655.1 Sulfurimonadaceae bacterium | reverse complement strand
GATACACAGTACCTGTTTATTCTAACAAGAAAAGCACAATGTATAAAATTCGAGATCGGTAAGACAAGAGATCAAGGTCGTACAACACGTGGTGTTAGAGGTATCAAGTTCAAACACGAGGACGATTACGTCATCGATGCTAATATCATCCGTGATGATGAGCAAGAGATCCTCACCGTTAGTGAAAAGGGTATCGGTAAACGTACAACAGCCGAAGAGTATCGCCTGACTAATCGTGCCGGTTCTGGTGTGATCGCGATGAAACTCAATGCGAAAACAGGAAACAGTGTTGTTGGCTGTCTGATGGTTGACGAGTCAATGGATATGATGGCTCTTACAAAAACAGGTAAGATGATCCGTGTCGACATGCAAAGCATCTCAAAATCCGGACGCAATACATCAGGTGTATATATCATCAAGGGCGATGATGTCATCAGTGTCTCACGCTGTGCCAAAAAAGAGCCGGAAGAAGACGAAGGCGAAGAGTCAACAGAAGACGAATAAGCCTATCCCCTCTACTGTGACAGAAGAACAACTCCCTGTGTTCTTCTATCCTCTGCACACAAGATCTAAATCTGGAACAAACATTGCTTTACAATCCTCATATAATTAAGATGTAAGGATGTACCATGCACAAAACTCTACTATTGAGCGCTCTTCTGTCAGCTCTTTTATTCGCCGAAGAGGCACCAAAAAACTTGCCTCAGGAACCCGAAAAACTACAAACTGTTGATCCTGTAGTCGTGAAACCAATCGTAGTCCAACCTGTTGTTGTGACAGCGGCTCAAACACCTACACCAGAGCCTGAAGTAAAAAAAGAGGAACCTAAAGCAGCAGAAGCTTGCCCACAGGACATGAGAAAGCCGATAAAACAAACATCACCTGAGAGTTACAAGACGATCCGTATCAATGTCGTTGGACAAGGTGTTGCCCCGACTATGACATCTTCACCTGCCCAAGCTTATGCTCTGGCAAAACGTGCAGCAATTGCGGACGCATACAGACTTCTTGCTGAAAAAGTCAAAGGCGTTAGAATCGAAGGCCAAGACAAGATCAAGAATATGATGGTAATGCGTTCAGAGGTCCGTACTTTTGTTGATGCGGTCATCGCCGAAGCCGAAGTTATCGAGACTGTTTTCAAAGACGGCCTATGTGAAGTAGAGATGGAACTCGTGATCGATCCTGAGCAATGGCAATCTATCTTAGCCTCGCGCTAATCTTTACCTGCACCTGGCTGCAAGCGTCCGAAACCTACATCTTAAGCTACCGCGCACAGATAAAAGATGCGGTAGTCATCTCGGAGTCTTATCACTTCTCACAGGCTATGACAGAAGTTGATTCGACCAAGGCTCAGTCTCTAAAGTTCTATTCACCAAACAGATCAGATATACATACAATCGTTTATGACCATAAGGACGAAATACTGGAGTTTTTGATGCGACATGGCGTGCATACCCGTTCGCATGAAAAGATCACTGATCTTAAAAGTTCTTCTTTGATCAATCTCACACTTCCGCCCACCTACATAACAGTCGATTTTAATGATGACTACGCTATAATCACGCGATTAATTTTAAAATAATCTATCTCTTATAGCAAAGGAATTTCGTGAAAATAGCGATTGTCGAAGACGATATAAACATGCGCAAATCCCTTGAAATAGCTATGGGTGATTATGACGAGTTTGAGATTGTCAGCTTTAAAAGTGCCAAAGACGCATTGCCCAAGCTTGATGACAGCTTTGAACTTATCGTCACTGACATCAATATGCCTGGTATGGATGGTATAGAGTTCGTCGAAAAACTTGGTGGGAAATATGAAGTCATTATCATGACAGGAAACGCCACCTTGCAAAAAGCGATTGACTCCATTCAACTGGGCGTTAAAGACTTTTTACTCAAACCTTTTGAGATCGAAACACTGGTGACGGCTATCAAACGTTCTCATAAGATCCAGGAGGTTGTTAAGAAGTCCCCTGCAAAAAAGACGAAGAAACAGTGTTCAAGCTCCTCTTTTGCAGCGAGTTCACCCGCCTTGGAAAAGGCTGTAAAAATGGCCGAAAAAGCAGCTAAGACAGATGCGTCCATCTTACTGACAGGAGAGAGCGGCGTTGGAAAAGAAGTCTTTGCAAAGTTTATCCATGACTCTTCTCCTCGGGTAAAAAAACCTTTTATCGCCATCAATATGGCTGCCATTCCCGATAATTTGATCGAGAGTGAGCTTTTCGGTTTTGAAAAGGGAGCTTTCACCGACGCCATCCAGGCCAAACCAGGCCAGTTCGAACTAGCGGAAGGTGGTACACTCTTTTTAGATGAGATCGGAGAGATGCCATATGCCGTACAGGCTAAGCTGCTTCGTGTTCTTCAAGAGAGAGAGGTACAACGTCTGGGTTCTCAAAAACCTATCAAAATAGACGTTCGCATCGTCTCAGCGACCAATGCGAACCTTCACAAACATATCGATGAAGGTGAGTTTAGAGAAGACCTCTATTATCGCTTGAACACGATCCCTGTCTCTATCCCGCCTTTGAGACAGCGAAAAGAGGAGATCCTCGATATTGCTACGAAGATCCTCTCTGACAACTGTGAGAAGTACAGTTTTGAGCCTAAGCACTTTAGTGAAGGAGCAGAAGAGGCCCTCCTTTCTTACAACTGGCCAGGAAATGTGCGAGAGCTTGTCTCCGTCGTTGAGCGTGCTACCATCCTGAGTGAGGGAGAAGCCATCTCTTCTGAAGAGCTTTTCTTGGACAGCCGTCAAAAACAAAAGTCGATCACAGACATGGAGAAAGAGCTTATCGAAGAGGTTCTGCAATCATGCGAGATGGACATAGATAAAAGTGCACAGATGCTGGGTATGAGCAAAAGTGTTGTAGAGAAAAAAATCCAACAATATAACATTAATTCTTAGAAAGGATATAGATTGAAAAAATATAATGTAGCCGTCGTCGGTGCCACAGGAGCTGTTGGAGAGGAGATCTTTCGTATTTTTGAAGAGATCGATTTTCCTTTCAACAAGATCGTTCCTCTTGCCAGTGAACGTTCTGCCGGAAATACAATAAACTTCAACGGGAATGATATTGTCATTCAAGAACTTACAGAGAGTGTTTTTAAAGAAGAAGAGATAGAGATCGCTCTTTTTTCCGCGGGTGGTTCTATTTCAGAAAAATACGCTCACTTTGCTGCGGAAGCAGGTGCTGTCGTCATTGACAACACCAGCCATTTCAGAATGGATGAGGATGTCCCTCTCGTCGTCCCTGAAGTCAATCCTCAAGAGATTGCCGAATGGAAGACAACAGGTATCATCGCAAACCCTAACTGTTCGACTATCCAAATGGTCCAGGTCCTTAAGCCTTTGGATGAGGCCTATGATCTTCAGCGCGTCGACGTCTCCACGTACCAAGCGACTTCAGGCGGTGGAAAAGAAGCGATGGAAGAACTTGTCACGCAGATGCAGGACTTTTTCCAGTTTAAACTTGATGAGTCTGAGCACAAGGTATTCCCTCATCAGATCGCCCTTAACGTCATTCCTCAGATCGATGTCTTTATGGAAAACGGTTACACTAAAGAAGAGATGAAAATGGTCAATGAGACGGTCAAGATCCTTGGCAAACAGGTAGAAGTCTCTGCTACTTGTGTCCGTGTTCCAACACTTCGCGGGCACGCAGAGACCTTGACACTAACCTTTGATGCTGACGTCGATGCTAATGAGGCAAGAGAACTGCTTAGAAATGCTCCAAATGTCATTATCCTTGACAACCCGATGGAGAGTGAATACCCGATGCCAGCAGCCTGTGTCGATCAAAATGAGACCTTTGTCGGGCGTATCCGTAATGACCTTTACAGAAAAAATGTACTTAACATGTTTATCGTTGCTGACAATCTTCGTGTCGGTGCAGCGACAAATGCAGTACGTATTGCCCAAAAATGGGTAGAACAGCAAGAGGGATAAGGAAAATGGAAAAACTATTCGAGAGTACGCTCTGGGGCTCACGCTTCATGGTATTGACAGCTGTCATCTTTGGCCTAGTCGGTGCCGTAGTTCTTTTTATCGTTGCAAGTTTTGATATCTATGAGACAGCCAAATATGTCCTTACGACCTATATCAGCCATGCCCATCCTCAAAACTTTCATGAAGATGTCGTAGGTGGCATCATAGGTGCGGTCGATCTGTATCTTATCGGTGTGGTAATGCTCTTGTTCGCATTTGGCCTATATGAACTTTTCATCTCAGACATCGATGTAGCCAGAGATGAGACTCAGGGCGAGAACAAGATCTTGTCAATACACTCACTTGACCAACTTAAGGACAAGATCTCAAAAGTCATCGTGATGGTCTTAGTCGTGGGCTTTTTTCAGAAAGTAGGACATACCCAATACAATGGCGCTTTAGACATGCTTTACTTTGCGTTCTCGATCACAGCCGTTGCTGTTGGCCTATACTTTCTTGGAAAAGTAGGAAAGCATCACTAACTGCGTCATAGACGTACACAAACAAACTAATAAAAAGGGAAAAACTCATGTCAAATATGATCTTTGTCGATGCATGTTTTAGAAAACAGACAACTCACACTCCAATCTGGATGATGCGCCAAGCAGGCCGTTATCTTCCTGAATACATGGCTGTTCGTAAAGAGGCCGGAAACTTTTTAAACCTATGTCATGATCCGGAAAAAGCTTGTGAGGTGACCATCCAGCCAGTTGAGCGTTTAGATGTTGATGCGGCTATTCTTTTCTCTGATATCTTAGTTGTCCCAAATGAGATGGGGATGAAACTGGAGTTTATCCCAGGTTTTGGACCAAAATTCCCTGAGCCTATCTCAACAGATGCAGACCTGGATGCACTTGACATGAAAGCAGCTGACAAACTTGTCTATGTGTATGACACTGTTGCAAAAGTGCGTTCTCGTCTTCGTGCAGACAAAGCACTTATCGGTTTTACAGGAAGCCCATGGACCCTGGCAACATATATGCTAGAAGGCCAAGGGACAAAGACCTATGCCATCGTTAAGAAGAAGATTGCAACAGACCCTGAGTTCATGCACAAGCTTCTTGAAAAACTAACGATCGTTATTCAGGACTATCTATGCAAACAGATCGAAGCGGGGGCAAATGCCGTTCAGATTTTTGATTCATGGGCAGCAGCTCTTGAAGAGTCAGCCTTCTTTGACTTCTCTTGGAAATATATGCTTCAGATCGCTGAGCATGTCAAAGCAAAATATCCACATATCCCTGTCCTTCTTTTCCCTAAAGGCATCTCAGGTTACCTGGATAAAGTACGTGAGATGGGTGGAAACTTTGACGTTTTCTGTGTGGATTGGTCAACACCTATCGAACTTGCAAAAGAGAAACTCGGAGACAAATATGTACTTCAAGGAAACATGGAACCGACACGTCTATACTCTAAAGAAGCGACTAAAGAGGGTGTTGAACATATTGTCAATGCAATGGGTAAAGAGCCTGGCCATATCTTCAACCTGGGGCATGGTATGCTTCCTGACCTGGACCCAGATAATGCGAAATACCTTGTCGATCTCGTGCATGAGATGACAAAGCGCTAGTCTCTTTAGAAAAGACCAGGTCTTTTCTAAAGCCGAGCCACTTTTCATCCTTGTCTTTGGACCCAAGTGGTTTACTTCATACCTGTTTCTCGCAGACTATAAAAAACAATCATCTGCTCAGACCACTGTTAGCTTTTTCATTATACGTGGATTTAAATATTCATTAGCTAGGATATCATATGAAATTTATCTTTGGCCCTGTTGCCTCACGCCGATTTGGAACCTCTTTAGGAATAGATCTCTCGCCCGAGTATAAACAATGCAACTTTGATTGTCTCTATTGCGAACTGGCTCCTGCCGCCACTACTGACGCATATACAAAAGTCCATCCGGCAGATGATATTATCACAGAGCTGAAAGATGCCCTGAAAGAGCATCCCAATACAGAGGTCATCACCCTTACTGCCAACGGTGAGCCAAGCCTTTATCCCTATCTTGATGAGCTTATTCACAAGATCGACAAGATCAAAGAGGATAAGCAAACACTTATCCTGACCAACTCAGCTACACTTAGTGATGAGAAAACCTATCAAAGTCTTCTTCATCTTGACCAGGTCAAGCTCTCTCTTGACGCTGTATCACCTGATGTCTTTCAAAAGATAGATAGACCTCATGCAAACATCGATCTTAGCAAGTTGGTTCAAAGTGTCATCTCCTTTTCACAGGAGTTCCAAGGAAGACTTTTTATAGAGATCCTTTTTGTCAAAACACTCAATGATACGCCTAAGGAAATCAAAGCATTGAATGAGGTCCTAGAACAGGTAAAATGTGAACGCATCGATCTGGGAACGATTGACAGACCGCCTGCTTATCCCATTGAAGGGATATCCTATGATGAACTGTTCTTGATATCGCATCAATTCAATCCTGACCTACCTATTCACATTGCATCAAGAAAAGATGTAAAATCAAAGCCCTCTTCTTATACGCAAGAAGAGATCATCAATACCCTTGATAAACGTCCTCTGACACAAGACGATGTTTCACTGCTCTTTGACAGGGAGTCTATTCAACGTTTAAATCAACTCGTGGACAATGGAGATATTGCCCTTAAAAACATCTCCAATCTAGATTTCTATATCCCGACAAAGAACCTTCAGCGAAAGAAGATAAAAAACGCTTGACAAAAGAGGTCCTTTTACCTATAATTTCGGCCTCTTAAACATTCCGGATTAGCTCAGCGGTAGAGTAGGTGACTGTTAATCACTTGGTCACTGGTTCGAATCCAGTATCCGGAGCCACTTTTAAAGCAACCCCCTAACTACAGACTCTCAAGCAACTTTTGAAAAACTCGGTGCCAGTTCGGTGTCTTTAGGTGACAGCTCTTCTGACAGAAATTGAGCTCTTTTTTTATCTTTACGTTTAACATATTTAGCGTATTTACTTAGTGTCATTGATGCATTTGAATGTCCAAGCATATTGGAAACCCATAGAATATCTTCATTATTCTCTAACATCACTGTTGCAAACGTATGACGTGTATGATAGATTGGTCTATAATCTAATTCACACGCTTTTAGTGTCTTCTTCCAGTGCGAGTCTCTAATATTCTTGATATCATAATAGTGTTCACCTTTTTTGTTCAAGAACACATATTCATTCTTATCACCCGTTATCTCTTTTTGATTTTCGATATACGGTAACAATGAATCAATAATATCAATGGTACGATCATCACCTGTCTTAGTAAAACGAAT
>JBFEXN010000087.1:0-7333 GCA_041562655.1 Sulfurimonadaceae bacterium | reverse complement strand
ATCGGGTGTGACTTGTGTCTTTTTGGAGCTATTTTCCTTTGATTTCAGTAAGAAAAAGATCTCCCTTCTTGATAAAAATCAAGCTGCTTTCTTCTTATAGTAGGTATAATTAGACAGTTTTTACAAGGATTTATTATCATATTTGAAAGCATACATATCATCCATATCTTCTCAGTGTTTATTTACGGAGGGTTTCTTTTTGTTGACAATCTTTTTTTGTCGAAGATGAGATACTCACTCAATGAAGAAGAACATGCCAAGGCAAGAGAAGCGATCATGATGCATGTGCGTAAGGTCGTTCCTTATGCACTGTTTGTTGCAGTAGGGTCGGGCGGGTATATGTTTACACAGGTCTTTGGTGCGATAGAGGAAGATGGACTGAACCGTTTTCAGATCATGTTAAGTATCAAAGCCTTTTTGGGACTGTGGCTTGGACTTCGCGGTTTGAATCAAAAGATGTTTGGTATTGATCCCTGGCTTTTTAAGAGCCATCTTTTTCCCTTTGTCTTGGTCGTTGTCATTATCTTTCTCTCTCAACTTATGTATCTTTAGGGAAGTTCTTTGACTGGGGTATGTTAAAATGTCAAGATCAAAAAAGAGGAATGAACAGTATGAACTTTTTAGAGCTTCAAGGCGTAATAGGCCTGGCAGGATTTTTAATCGGTCTGGGATATGTCATCTATAAGCGTTCAAGAGCAGATAAAAAGTAGTCTCTTTATCTTATCCGCTGTAAAACACACTTCTGTTTTTACCTTGTTTCTTAGCCTCATAAAGCGCGATATCTGCATGATGGACCAGGCTGTCAAGGTCTTTCTCATCAGAATACTGTACGACACCGAGACTACATGTCACGTCAAATTTTGTTGAGAACTCGTGCTCTTTTACGTTTTTTCGGATCTTTTCAGCCAGGAGCATAGCTTCTTCCAAAGAGGTCTCTGTTGCGACAAGGATGAACTCTTCACCTCCCCATCGTCCAAAAAAGTCTGATTCTCTGATGTCGGAAAGAACAGTCTTGACAAGGTCTCTTAAGGTCTTGTCTCCTGTATTGTGTCCATAGGTATCGTTGATCTTTTTAAAGTCATCGATGTCAAAGATGATGAGGGAGAGAGGGTTCTTATAACGTCTTGCCCTGTTAAACTCTTTTCGGAGGATACTCTCTATAGATTTTCTGTTGTTTGTCTTAGTCAGGTGGTCTATATTGATCAGCTTTGAGAGGCTTCGGTTCTTGACCTCTATCTTGTGTTGGTAACTGCTGATGGTCTTCATATAGGTGTTAAAGAGTCGTCGCAAAAAATAAAATGAAAGTAAAATGACGATAAAGGCAAAACCGATGGTCAGTCCCTGTAAAGAGAGCACATCATCTGCATAAAAATCAATGTTTTTGACAAAGAGTATCTTCCCAATGTCCTCATTCAAGGCCCCCTTCAATTCTGTGACGTCAAAAACAAGGTTCGCTGTGTCCTGATAATCCAGGAACGAGTATTTGGACGATGTCACTGATGGTGGGATAAAGTCAAGAATGCCATTTGTGGCATCTTTGATGACATAAAACTCCGAGGAGAAAGGTTTATAGCTGAGGTTGGGATTGTTCTCGTAGATGATGTCGAAGATATCTTTATAAAGAAGCAAGATCGGCTCAAAGTCGTAGTCAGTATTGAAAAAGTCAAAGATATACTTGATGTCGATACCGAACTCAAAGGCTCCAAGATGTTTGCCTGACAAAGAGAACACCGGAAGGGCTATACGATAGAATATCCCGTATCTTCCGACCTCCATAGCAATCTGTTTGGTTTTTCTAGCGTTGACATTGTTGATAAGGTGACGAATGCCACTAAGATCATCTCCAAACTTCTCAGGCTTGTGCAGTCGTAGAAAGCTTCGGGTCTGTTTGGTATGAAAATGCATGATATGCAAATAGGGGTTTTTAAGGAGTAGATCTTTGTATAGGGGTTGTGTCAGTCTTAAAAGAGCAGCTCTGTCCTGTTTTTCAAACGCCTCGAGAACATCTTCATTAAGCAGCAGCTGTGTCGCGATTGTCTCGTAGTGGTTGGCAATGTTGTTTAGGGTATTGGAGTAGATCTTGGCTGCGATAGCTTTTTCTTGATTGGCAATCGTTTTGAGGACGAACTGATGGTGCAGGTACCCCATATAAAGATACACCACAGTAATAAAACTGATAAGGGCAAAAAGAATGATAAGGATACGGTTTGAAGAATCTTGTATTCGCAATAGGCCACTTTTTTATGGATATGAATTATTATTATATATATTCTAACTTAATATAACTAGTATTGAAGGCTGTTGATGGGGTTTTATTGCAAAAGTGTTATACTGATTTGATAAGATGGCCAAAAAGAGAGAGTCAATCATATTTGGAGATACAGATGAATGATAGAATTGATGAAATAGTCGAGCAGATAAGAACTCTTGAAAACGAACTGGTACATGAACTTAGACATAAAGAAAAAGAGTTCTTCTACAAGATAGAAAATGAACGTGCAAGATTTGAGGAGAAGGTGATCAAAGAGGGCAGGTTAAGGATTATAAGTTCTCTAAAGTACCTCTCATCTTTTCCTGTTCTAGCCGTATTTACAATTCCTTTTATCTGGGCGATGATAATCCCTGCCTTCATCGTAGATATATTTTCGACGATCTATCAGGCAGTCTGTTTCCCTATATATAAGATACCAAAGGTAAAACGAAGTGATTATGTCATTGTAGACAGATACAACCTTTTTTATCTGGACCGGGTTGAAAAGGTCAATTGCTGGTATTGTGAATATTTTAACGGTGTCATCACCTATGTAAGAGAGATCGCGGCACGAACGGAACAGTATTGGTGTCCGATAAAGCATTCTAAGGGGCTCAAGGACAAGCATTCAAGATATGAGTTGTTTTTCGATTTTGGTGATTATATGAAGTACAGAGAAGAGTTGGAATCGCGAAGGTCTGACTTCAAAGATGTGACTGATACGTCTGAAAAGACACATGATAAGTGAAACATACTGTTTGACGGACTGTCATTGAGGTGATTGTGGATACTTGGAATGGGTTGAGTTTTCAACTACAAATATAAATAATTATTATGTGTTAATATAAATATTTTACTCATTTAGAACCCTGCCTATGGTAGTGTATTGGTATAGGACCGAATAAAAGAGCTGACACTTCTTCTATTTGGTTAATAAACACATGGGAGGTGTGAGATGAGAATGAACAAAAATGACATTCCTGTCAAGATCGATATCCCTGGTGCAAAGGCCAGACAGCAGGTCGATTTTGGAGATGTAACAGGATACGGAAAGATAAGTGGTGAGTATTTCTCTCTAGGTTCGGGAGCGGATATTGCTCCATTGTTACAAGGGTTGGATGGTGACCTTTGCCAATGCCCGCATTGGGGTCATATACTGGAGGGACGAATTACGGTGACTTACGCCGATGACTCTAAGGAGGTAGTAAAAACTGGCGACATCTTCTATTGGCCACCGGGGCATAGCGTTCGGGCGGATAATGACACGGAGATGGTGCTTTTCAGTCCTCAACATGAACACACTAAAGTTATGGACCATATACTTGAGAAGCTTAATGCTTAGCTTCATCTTCAACGGGCATCAAAGTACTGGTGCCCTTCGATCTACTTGCTTATCCTAACAAACTCGTTTGAACTTATAGGTGTCGCCTGATGTTGACCTTTATACTATTGATCTTGTGATCTGTGTTTAGTACGTTTAAGCCGATCTCTTTTTATTGCTTTCAATTGCCACCAAGACGCCATCCCAAAACTTTATTCTCGCTTCTATAGCTTGTAAAGCTGCTTCCTCTGCCTCTGCGATCTTGATCTTATCGCCTTCACATAATAGCTCCAGCATACGTAAAGACATCGGCCCATGGTGATCTCCATCGAGTTGAATGTGACGATCCAGGTAGTAATGGAAGACTTCTGCTTGTTCTCGAGATATTTTCATCTTTTCAAGCAGTGCGCGAAACATTTCCGGGATAATGTGTTCTCTGCCTAGGGCAAATGCCGCTGCAATGACATGTGGCTTGTCACTGTGTATGAAGTCAAAAGTCGTTTGCATGAACTCTTTTGCAGCAGAAGGTATCGGAGTTGTGGCCATCGCCGTCTCCAAAGAGTCAGTAGCTACCTTTTCGACAAACTCCTGAATAAGTTTATTGCTGCCTTTTTGAACTTCTTCCATAGCTTGAGCGTAAAGGTTGAAATGGCTTGTGTACGTTGGGGTACCGTCTTCTAACGGAATGCCCTCATCTGATTCTTCTTCAAGGACAATGTCATTGATAAAGCGTTGCACCTGTGCATCGCCAAAGGGCATCCATGGTGTTCTTGCAGGCGCAATTTGGTTTTGAAGGTATTTGACCAAGGACATGAAATCCCAGACAGAATATATATGGTGTTGCATGAAGATCGTTAAGTCTTTCATATCTGAAACGGCTGCGTATACGGGATGGGTCGCAAGTTCTTTTCTAAGTTTTCTAACGTTTTCAAGTGGAAAGATTGTCATGATAGTACTCTTGTTTTTTACCTGAATTCTAACGAAAGATTATAAAAACTCAATGAAAACAAGGAGTGATCAAAGATGGGTGTAGCTTGGGTGTCACATTGACACAATACAGTACTTATGTTCAGATGAATTGTTTATCGGCTGATGGTTTCAAAAGATACTATTTGGTTTTTCCCATTTTTTTTGGCTTCATACATTGCCATATCAGCATTATTGATAAACTGTTCTGGTGTTATGGATTGATCGGCAATAGTCGTTGCGACACCAAAGCTCAATGTACAGCATTTGTGCTCTTCGTCAATACCCATAAAATCAATATCTGAAAGGTTGTGTTTTATTCTTCTACACAATCCAATCGCCGACTGTTCGTCGCTGTCATAAGAGACGATGACGAACTCTTCCCCGCCATAACGGGCTACAAAGTCCGTCGAGCGTTTCAACGTGGATGATATCGTTTTTGCGATGGTGCTCAGTACCTGATCGCCTACTAAATGCCCGTAGGTGTCATTGACCTTTTTAAAATCATCAATATCGCACAGGATGAGAGATATTGGTGTTTTGCTTCTTTCGGAGAGATGCCATCGGTCATAATACTTGATGTTGAAATATCGGCGGTTATGTACTTCAGTGAGCGGGTCCATCAAAGACAGGTCTCGAAGCTGTTTCTCGATGTTTTTTCGTTCGCTGATATCGGTAAAGATACCATAGATATAGTTGTCTTTGCCATAGTATCGGACTTCACACCATTTATAACTTCCGTCTTTACAGGCGACTTTCGCCTCCATAGCTCTTGAATACTCTTCATTATTGGCTTGCGCCTCTTCGACAATGTCAGTCCATATCGCAATAATATCAGCTCTGTACTCATCGTCAGGATAGGCTTTTTGAAACCACTCTTCCAGGGTACTGATTTCTGTAGCCTCCCATCCAAACATTTTGAGAAAGTATTTGTTGAAATGGTTTTGTGTTCCGCCGGTAGCATCCGCACGGGCAATGCCGACAGGAATGCCTTCGACAAATTCGAAAAGAAAATTAGCAGTATTGAGCAAAAGGAACCTTCTGTAAGTTTAAAATATTTTATCATAAAGTTGTTTAACTAAATCAATGGTCTATTATGGGTGATTAACTGTGAAGCAGTGCTTTCAGAACTCTCAAAGTGAAATGATTGAGTGTGTTCACTGAGCTATTTTGCAATAATTGAAAGTTTGGCCGTGTTGTCTACGTGTAGAAGAAAGTTTTATGTTGAATACGATAGATTCCACAGAGCCCTGAAAGCTTGTCTGTGGATTACTTTGAGTGCAGAATGAAATTAGAACTTCAGAATTACATCCAGCTGTACACGCTCATAATCTGTGTCGCCTGCTTTTGCATCTTTGCTGGCATAACGAGTATTGTAGAAGAATGTAGCCGCAAGATCAGTGTTTTTAGCAAATTTATATTTTGTTCTGATTGCATGACCCTTAGCCGCTGTACCACCACCAAAGTTATCTGAGTCAGAGTGTGCACCTAGCACAGCATCTTCTTGTAAATCGGTGTAAGAGTATTTTACCTGCCAGTCACCAATCTCTTTGGTCTTTCCGATCTGGAATGCAAGGTCGTAACCAAAATTCTTATGACTTGCAGCGGTATTATAAGCTACCCCAGCAGCCACAGCAAGCGGTTTGCCAAGAACATCTTTAAATTTAAGTTCTCCAAAGCCCTCTGCGATATGATAATCGTTTGCGAATACACCACCTACCATGGTATTACCCATGCTAGAACCTTTATTGGAGTTATAAAGCGATGTATTGCCTTTTACACCATTATAGTGGTAATAACCAGCACCCAGGTTGAGTTTTGAGTTTTCGAACTTCGTTGTTCTTACATATTGTGCCAAATAGAGATCGACGTCATCTTGACTTACAGAAGCTTCTGCCCAACTTGTTCGATTCACACCAACAGTCAAAATATTTGCACCGTCTTTATATTGGTAGTTGATTCCATCCAATGATATGTCATTATCCCAAACCAGTTGAGATTTAATAGGTCTATACAGCATATATGGTTGTCTACCTACTTTCAAAGTAGAATTACCAGAAGCATATGTAAGGCCTAAAATATTGAATCTAAGTGACTGCCAAAAGTAATCTGAAAGAGCTTGAGTGTCTTTATTTGCCTCAACAAAAGTTTGGTTACCTGAAGTCGGATTGGCATAACCACTTCTCATACCAACATCAAGTTTCAAATCGTCTGTCAAATCAGTCTTTGTGATAAGTCTCAAACGATATCTAGCAAGATACTGATTTTTTTCACTACCATCAGAGTAGTCATACTCTTTGCTCTCATATCTTACTCTCAAATCACCTTTGAAATGAAATCGATCCAAAAAGCTATTGCTTTTTACTGGAGCAGTTGTTTCTGCGGTAGCGGTTTTTGTTCCTTCAGATTGTGAAGTTTGTGTAAACTCACCCATCTTGGTACGACCTTCACCTGGAGTTTTATATATAGTCCCAGCTGAATCAGTATATAGCGTAATTGTATTAGCAAATAGAGTAGACCCTAATGTCATTGTCGCTATCGCCGAAAGTACAGTTTTGTTCATTATGTTTTCCTTGCAAATATAAACACTAAAACTTATGTCCCAATGGACTTCAAGATAAGTCTTAAGTTTTGAATGGTGCAAGTGTAACTTCACATCATTACGTTATAACTACAAAGCTGTTACAAAACTATTACATTTTAAAAATGAGAAATGTTCAATTAATCTGTATCTACATAATAACCAAAGCCTTTTTTGGCTTGAAAAAAATCATCAATATTAAATGAGTTCAATT
>JBFEXN010000086.1:0-7384 GCA_041562655.1 Sulfurimonadaceae bacterium | reverse complement strand
GCATACAAAGTTCCAGAAATATCACTCCTTTGACCATTGTCGAAAAGGGTGTGAACTGCAAGATGAAAAACGTCAGAGCAGGAAGCATTACAAATTTGATCACATTGACATGAACGATAAGCCTTAGGTTCAGATGGTTCAGTCTGACCCCTTGAAGATACATCCCCAAGATGATCATCTGAAGCACCATACTCGCATAGGCTCCCATCTCAAGAACACGCATGATCTCAAAAGGAAGCTCTATCTTATAGAAGTTGATTCCGATCGCTAAGAAAGCGAACCATAGAATTGGCAGTTTAAAGATGTTCTTTATCGATTCTTGAATCGAGAAATGCCCTCGCGAATAGAAATAGACACCGAGCGTATAGACGATAAAGACATTCATAAGATTGATAAGCGTCGTAAAAGGAATGCTCTCCTCTCCAAAAACGGCAATTCCGACAGGGATACCAAGGTTTCCGGTATTTCCGATTAATGCGGCAATGGAGGCGATGGAGCGCTCTTTTGGGTCTGTGAAAAGTTGATGAGCCAGGAAAAATGTAAGCACGAGGATAATGGCCACAATAGCAAAATAGACCAGTGGAGCAAGTAAAAGTTCAGCATCCAAAGGTCGTTTTAGAAGACCCCAAAAGGTTAAGAACACTTGTAGAAAGTAGACCGAAAGAAGGTTCAGTGACTTCTCGTCTATGCGCTCTTTAAAAAAATGTTTGGCACTGTAACCGACCAAAATAAAGATATAGATTGCCGAGATGGCTAAGAATAAATTCCCCAAAAATGATCCTAAGATAATGTGTTTAAACATCGTGTAATGGAATGTACAATCTTAGCAAAAATAGTGTAAGATAAAGACATGATTACCTCGTTCTCTAAAAAACTAGCTTCCTTCTCTTTTCTGTTTTTGGCGGTCGCTTTTATAGCCTTGACGCTGTTTAATGCCTATGATCCTATGCGATCGGTGACGACGACACTGTTTCTGGTTTTGACGCTTGTCTTATATTATCCTCTGCGCCTTATCATCACCAATAAACGACTGTCTATGACCTACAGCACATTGATACGTGACTCGGACGCCTCACGTTTGATCATGTTTTATATCAAACTGCCTTTTTATATTATTGGTATTCCGCTGCTGGCGGGTCTGTTTTTTCTTCTCTTTATCAAGGCCTCTGTTCTTTTCAGCATGAACGCAAGGCTGATTATCCTGGCCTTAGGTGCTTTTGTAGTGGTGTTTTTGTTCTGGACGTTTTTGGGGAACAAACTATTGCAGAGCCGTGACAGCATTGCGCAGCTTTATGCAAAGAACAGACTGGATCAAAAGCTTGGTTATCATGTGCTTTTGTATATGATATTCTTCTCGTTGACAACAGATCTTGTGGAGTCTTTGATCATCACCTTGTTATTCTCTTTTTTACTCTTTGATATTCTTTTTGCCTTGCATGAAAAGGTGAATTTAAAACGACTTTTTGAAGATAGAGCACTGATATTGGCCTTTAAGCTTTTGCTTTTTGTGTTAGTAAGCCTGCTGAGTTATAAATATTTGGGCGAGATGGCGAAACATGAACTTGATAAACTCATCTTATGGGTCGATCCGACGATCAGTGTGACTCTGGTCTACCTTTTCTTGTATATGATCTCAGGGGTGGGAAATTACGTGCAGTTGAACCTGCTTATCTCTTATCTTGTCAAGACGCCGAAAAAGCAGTTTAGTATCGTGTGGACGATGATGGGAATACTGTATCTGGGCCTTACCTTCATGCATCTGGAATTCAAGCACTTTGATCAGATGAAGGAGAAGATCATCATCTACCAAAAAAGTGTGAGATAACTAGGCCTTTATTGCTTGTGTTTTTTGATGACCTCATAAGCATCGTTTATCTCTTGGATCTTACGTGTGGCATCTTGTATATAATGCTCATCAGCGCCTTGCGCCTGGATGATATCCGGATGATACTTCTTGACCAGGGCACGGTATTTTTTCTTGATAGTGGCCATATCGTCCGAAGAAGAGACGTTTAATACCTTGTAGGCCTCATCGATGGAACTGTGTACAGTAGTCTGGGAAAAACTGGAACGGAACTGATCCATCATGGACTCAAACTCATTTGAACTGAAGTGTAAAAATGCCGCTATCTTCGTAAGTAGGTTCTCTTCCGCATGGGTGACTTTACCATCAATAAAGGCGATATTGATCAAAAAGCTCATCATCATCTGACGTTTCGCGCGGTCTTTATGAATAAGGACATAGAGTTGGGAGACAACACTGTCGACATTCCTTGGTTTTTGTTTCTCTTCAGTAAAGATCTCTTTTAAGAACGCTTTGACTCTTTGAGGATGCGGGAAGACCTTTGAGATGTCGGTAAACATGTTACCGATGAGTTCAGCTTCAAGTTCATCGATACGCCCATCCGCCTTGGCGACCTTGGCACATAGGGCGACAAACAAGCCTAGTTCACTAGAGGCTATAGCCTCTTTGGTGATATGCATATTTTTGAACTGGTCTTGTGTATAGTAGATATGTTGGAAACGCTGATAGCTTTTGTAGACGCGATATAGGATATAAAAAACGATTCCCCACATTATAAGATTAAACATAGATACTTCCTTGAAATTAATACAAAATTTTATAGAATTCTATCATTAAAAAATGGGAATTAAATGATAGAAAAAATATCTTCAATGGACAGGGGCGTGTTGTACATGCTCTTTGCCTCTTTTTTGTTCGCAGTCATGGGAGCGTTTGCCAAAGAACTGAGCCAGAGTATGAGTTCTTTGGAGGTGGTCTTCTTCAGAAATGTATTTGGTGTTGCCATTATTGGGGTCACCGTCATAAAAAGCCCACTCGTTCAAAAGGGAGGAAAGCCCTTTTTACTTTTCTTTCGTGGCCTTATGGGCTTTTTGGCCTTGCTCGCTTTTTTTTACAACATCGCTCACATCTCTTTGGCAGATGCCATGACCTTCTCTAAGACCTCTCCCATTTTCACGGCCTTCTTTGCGTATATATTTTTAAAAGAAAAGATGAGTATATATGGCTGGATAGCCTTACTTGTAGGGTTTGTCGGCATAGTCTTGATCACACAGCCTGAGGGGCTCTTGTTTAAAAAGACGGATATCTTGGGGATTCTTTCTGGTGTCGGTGCCGCATTGGCGTATACTTCCGTTAGAGAGCTTAAAAACTATTATGACACACGTTCTATCGTCCTCTCGTTTATGACAGTCGGGACAGTAGGTCCGATACTTTTACTCCTGGCAGGTCCCTATATCGGTGTCGAAGAGCTCGACTTTATGTTTGCCGAATTTACTATGCCAGAAGGGAAGGATTGGGTCTTTATCCTGGGCCTTGGTCTCTTCGCCACGATGGCACAGGTCTATATGACAAAGGCATATGGTGTGACAAAGGCGGGTGTTGTCGGAGCCGCTTCATACTCGAATATCGTCTTTGCAATCGTCATTGGTCTGTTTATGGGAGATGCTCTTCCTAATCTAACAACAAGCTTTGGAATATTGGCCATTTTTTTCGCCGGACTTTTGGTCATTAAAAAATAAGCTATAATCACAAAAAACAAAGTAAACGCAAGAAAACAAGACGAGGCGGCCAAGAAGTGATACCTCAGGCAAAGCTGACTTGTTATTAAAGGAAATTAAATGGTACTTTTCGCAGGCCCATGTGTTATTGAGAACGAAGAAAATGTTATGAAGATCGCCGAGGCATTAAAGCCTTATCATGAAAACCCTGAGATCGATTTTTATTTCAAAGCCAGTTTCGACAAGGCAAACAGGACTTCGTTAGAGAGCTTTAGAGGTCCTGGTGTAGAAGAAGGGATGCGGATCCTGCAAAAAGTCAAAGATACGTTCGGATATAAACTGGTGACAGATATACATGAAAGTTCTCAGGTCGAGGCTGTCTCGAAGGTGGTAGACGTTCTTCAGATCCCTGCCTTTTTGTGTAGACAGACAGACCTCCTTGTAGCGGCAGCAAAAACTGACTGTGTCATCAACATCAAAAAAGGACAGTTCTTGGCACCTACGGACATGCAATACCCAGTGCTGAAAGTCCTTAATACCCGTGGCTGTCAAGAAGCGAGTTATGAGAACTCGTTAAAGCATA
The DNA here is from genome assembly GCA_041562655.1 of Sulfurimonadaceae bacterium. Lineage (GTDB taxonomy): Bacteria > Campylobacterota > Campylobacteria > Campylobacterales > Sulfurimonadaceae. The sequence continues at coordinate 3,279 of JBFEXN010000086.1, read as the reverse complement.
AGGTATATCTATGCGAGCGTGGTTCGACCTTTGGTTATGGGAACCTTGTCGTTGACATGCGTTCACTTGTCATCATGAGAAACTATGCCCCAGTCATCTTTGACGCGACACACAGCGTTCAGATGCCAGGAGCGGCTGGCGGTAAGACAGGTGGAGACTCTTCTATGGTCCCATACCTTGCAAAAGCAGCCGCGGCAGTGGGTGTTGACGGTTACTTCTTTGAGACGCATTTTGATCCTTCAATAGCACTTTCGGATGGTCCGAATATGGTAAAACTTGAGGAGCTGGCGGGCTTGGTTGAGAAACTTCAGAAGATAAAAGAGGTATCTTCGATATAATCACAATAATTTAAGTCTCATCACTAGAGACAAGAGTACGACAAATATAAAAAATCAACAGAGGAAGAGTCATGAAAATAGTAGAGGGTAAACTACAGGTAAAACCGGGCAAAAAAGTTGCCATTATCAATTCACGTTTCAACCACATCATCACGGATCGTTTGGTAGAAGGTGCAAAAGATGCTTATATCCGTCACGGAGGAGATGAAAAAGATCTGGAGCTGATTCTTGTTCCAGGTGCATTTGAAGTTCCATTGGCACTTGAAAAGGTATTGGCATCCGGCAAGTATGATGCTGTATGTTGTGTGGGGGCTGTTATTCGTGGTGCAACGCCTCATTTTGATTATATCTCTGCTGAAGCGACAAAGGGAGTGGCATCAATGGCACTTAAATACGGAAAACCGGTCTCATTTGGTGTCCTTACTGTCGATACGATCGAGCAGGCCATCGAGCGCGCAGGGTCTAAGGCAGGAAACAAAGGTGGCGAGGCGATGGTCACTGTTATCGAGATGTTGAACCTATATGCAGAGATCGAAGCATAATGGCAACACGTCATCATGCAAGAATGGCTGTTGTCAGCCTTTTATACGCTTACGATTTAGGTAATCAGAGTATTGCTGATTTTTCAGATGAGATCCTTGAAGAAAAAAAGATCCGCAATAAACAACGTGATTTTGCATTGAACCTTTTTAAAGGCGTGATGGAACATCTTGAAGAGATTGATGAAAAGATTGTAGCAAGTCTTACAGATTGGGATTTTGATCGTTTAGGTTCTATTGAACGTGCGACACTTCGTCTGGGCGCTTATGAGATTCTTTTTGGGGAGCTTGATTCAGCCGTTATCATCAATGAAGCTATTGAGATAACAAAGGCTTTTGGGACAGAACAGTCTCCAAAGTTTATCAACGGCGTATTAGACGCGATCTCCAAATCAAAGCAAGCTTGATAAGAGGTCTTGTCCTCTTCTTTTAAGGTGTTAAGCAAGAAAGTGAAAGCTGTGATAAATCATAAGAAAATGCCAAGAGAGCAGAGAAAGTAAGTTTGAGGGTAGAAAAATGAGTAGAATGAAAAGTGAAGAAGCTCTTAAGCTGATCCGAGAGGGCGATTTAAAAGAGCTTGGTAAGATGGCCACTGCAAGAAAGAAAGAGTTACATCCAAAGGGTATAACGACCTTTGTCGTCGACAGAAATATCAATTATACGAATGTTTGTTGGGTGGATTGTAAGTTTTGTGCTTTCTATCGCCATGCCAAAGAAGATGATGCTTACATCCTAAGTCATGAGGAGATCGATCAAAAGATCGATGAACTTGTTGCTATCGGCGGAACACAGATCCTGTTTCAAGGTGGTGTACATCCCAAGCTCAAGATCGATTTTTACGAAGAGCTTGTAGGACACATCCATGAAAAATATCCACAGATCACTATTCATGCATTTTCAGCTATAGAAATAGACTATATTGCCAAGATCTCGAAGATATCGATCAAGGAGGTCTTGGAGCGTCTTAAGGCAAAAGGCCTCTCCTCAATTCCAGGTGCAGGTGCGGAAATCTTGAGTGACAGGGTGCGTGATATCATCGCACCAAAAAAGCATGATTCATCAGTGTGGATCGATGTACACAGAACAGCACACAATCTAGGGATAAAATCGACTGCGACGATGATGTTTGGTACGGTTGAGACTGATGAAGAGATTGTCGAACATTGGAATCTTGTGCGTAAACTTCAAGATGAGACAGGTGGTTTTAGAGCTTTTATCATGTGGTCTTTTCAAGGTCAGAACACCAAGTTGGCTGAAGAGATACCTGATATAGATAAACCGTCATCTAATCGTTACTTGCGTTTACTTGCTGTCTCACGACTGTTTCTAGATAATGTAGTAAATATCCAAAGTTCTTGGGTGACACAGGGACCTTACATCGGTCAGATGGCATTGAAGTTCGGTGCAAACGATCTCGGCTCGACGATGATGGAAGAAAACGTCGTCAAAAGTGCAGGGGCGGGATTTAGAATGGCAAAAGAAGAGATGATCCATTTGATCCATGATATCGGTGAGATACCGGCCATTCGCAATACCGCTTATGAGACCCTGGAGAAGTTTGCGTGACAAAAATAGCGATAGCTCTTTTATTAATTTGTGAGGTAATGATGGGAAGTGAGATTTTAACAGTTGATATCAATGATACAAAGGTCCCTTTGATCTATGAGAACGACGGTCGTCTGCCGATCGTTTCTATGCAGGTGGTCTTTCAAAACGGTGGAGCAATCTCCAACGATAAACATGCAGGTCTCGCACGCGCTGTCTCGAAAATATACGGAGAGGGGACCAAAACGCTTGGTTCGACGGGATTTGCACAAAAACTCGATGCCAAAGCGATCCATATCTCAGCCAATGCCGGTTCTGAGACCTTTGTCTTTGAACTTTCATGCCTGAAGGAACATTTGGATGAGGGTGTTCAGGCTCTATCGGATCTGTTAAGTGATCCAAATTTGAGCGAAACGTCTCTAGAACAGGTGAAAACAGTCACTCTGGGAGAGATCGAGAGAAAAAGTACCGATTTTGATTATGTCGCAGGGACTACACTAAAAGCACTACTGTTTAAAAATACGGTATTGGCAAGTCCTCCCATCGGAACGAAAGAGAGCGTGAGTGCGCTTACTCTTGGTGATGTCAAGGCATTTATAGACGAGCATATCGTCACAAGTCGGGCGATATGTGTCATTGGCGGGGATATCAGTGCTGAGGAAGCAGGGGCAAACGTACAAAAAGTGTTGTCCAAGCTTAATAAAGGCAGGACTACAGAGTTAGCGTATTTTGAGGTCAATCCTAAGATACAAGAAGAGATCGTGCGTAAAAAGACAGAACAGGCCTATGTCTATTTCGGAAGCCCTTTCAATATGCAAGTCGGTGATGAGGCGTATTACAAGGCACGCGTTGCCATC
>JBFEXN010000085.1:0-7458 GCA_041562655.1 Sulfurimonadaceae bacterium | reverse complement strand
TCAGAAGACTTAACTGCTCTTTCTCTTTTTTCTGCGCCTTAAGCACTTGAAGTGCGGCAAACTCAACAAATGGAGATTGTGAATAGCTCTGTGTCTTCTCCTGAAGCGCCATGACCTTATTTGAATAGGTCTGGACTAATATGTCGTCATGCTCTTTTAAGCCAAGTTTTACCATACTGACATAAAGCTCGATATCCTGATACTTCAACCCGCGGCGACGCTCGATCTCTTTGATCGTTGAGATCATCCCCTGGACATCACCCAATCGTTCATGGGCATAAAAAAGGTCCTGCAAGATGTCATCATACGCTGATGTCTTATCCATCTCTGAGAGCGTTATCACATCAGAAGCGGCTTTCGTCAACTCTTTGTACTGAGCTAATTTGTTAAGCGTCTTGGCATATCTGTATAACCAACTCAAGCGCTCTTGCTTATCCTTGAGATGCTTACTGGCTATCTTCTGTGCCAGGGTGTAGTTTCCTGTCTTAAACGAACAGTCATACAGACGTGAATCAAACTTTTTCTCTAAGGTAAGGTTGTGTTCATTGCTCAGCTGAATTGCCTTGGCACATTCACCATTCTCCAGTGTCTTCAACGTAAGCGCTAGTGCCGATTGCTGCTGTAGATCAAAATAACCGACCTCATTTTCAACGCCGCTTCCTTCCATGTCCAGAACTGCTTGGTACTGTTTCTCCTTGAAGTAGAGCCTTGCCTTTTCCAAACTGGCTTTGTTCCCTATCTCTTGGTTTGCATACTTCTCTTCCAAGCCTTCGTATTCTGCAAGTAACGCAGATGTATTGGCATCCTCAGAAGCATAGAAAAGCGAGTCCAATGCTTCTTGGACCTCTGTACTATATTCGCTCTCGCCATAGAGTTCTTGATATTTTTTCAAAGCCTTATAGGCAGAAGCTTTTTCTCCAAGTTCACCGAGCCAGACACCGATATCCTTGAGCATCTCTTCATACAGATCATGCGCCTGAGGAAGATGTTGGGTGATGCCTTCTAAAATCCTGACTGCAATCTTTTTGTCTCCTCGATTGGCGAGGGTACGAGCCACATCATGATTTGTATCTAACTCATGAAGTAAGTACTTTGAATTCCCCTCAATGATCTTGCTGTACAGTTCCGCCGCTCTGTCAAGTCTCCCTTTTTCAAGGCTTATCTTTGCCAGACGAGCCGCTGCCATTGAAGCGATTTCTATGTCACTTGTGTTGTAAAGTGCTTTCTCATAATAGTCTTCCGCCGGTTTCTGTTTTCCGCTTGCGATATATTGGTCACCAAGATAGATCATACCCAATGAGGCGAATTTTGATCGCGGGTGTTCTCTAAAAAGACGCTCATAAAAATAACCGGCATCAGACTGCATCCCGACTGTTGAATAGGCATTTGCCGTATACGCCAATACTTCCGCCATATTCTCATCATCAGAGTACTCACGTATAAACTTTTTTGAGACCCTTAAAAGTTCTTCACTTCCATCCGTATGATGATAGCCTCGCATCTTGTACAGAAGAAGTTCTGCTCTAAATATTGTGTTGGGAAAACGCTTAAACAAATTATCAACGCTCTTTACCAACAGGTCATAATTACCCGATTCGTATTCACTTTTAATACGCATATAAGCACTGACATCATTCATCTGTCCCAGCTTAATCGGTCGTCCTGAGATATCAAGTGCACCCACACTTGGCATCTTGACCTCTGCCATCTCTATAGGAAAGTTGATCCCCAAAGGCGGAGTCTTCTCAGGTGAGACAAGGGGTAGCTTGTCTGTATACCCGATAATACTCCAATGCCGTGAGGTCTCTGTCTGTGCCGCAGGATAGATGTTCCCTTGCTCATACAGCGTGTGCGCTATTGGGAATACTCTCAGCTTTTTGACAGGATAGATACGGACATAATACTTGCCCTTTAACTCAAGTGAATCAATCTTGAAAAAGTTTGTTTCCATGGCTTCAAACTTCTCTTTTGGCTCACGAGGAAAAACACACTGAACCTGTTTAATCTCGTCAAACTCGTTCATCTCACTTGTACATTGAAAAGGTATGTCTTCTTTGATATGGATCGTAGAAAAGTTTTCGCCATCGTCACGTCCGACACTGACTGTTAGCGTTAAAGAGAATAAAGGAAATAAAAGGGAGGATAGAGGAAAGAGAAGTAATGCTAATCGTTTTAACAAGTCTTCTCTCCTCTGGCGGTTGACGTCAACACCCCTACCACTAAATAGCAGCTAGAGCACAAACGTTTGATCGTCTAATATCCGCTATTATACACCATTCCAGCAACAAATTCCATCAATGGACTTACTGCTAAAACAGAAGCGATTGTAAATACAGCGGCTGTACCGATAACTGTTTTAAGAACATTCGATGAGTTGACCATATAGTTGTTCTCTCCAATTGGCTCTCTCATGAACATATATACGATAATCTTAACATAATAATATGCCGCAATACCAGAGTTAAGCGCCATAATAAGTGCAAGTACGATATAGTCACCCGTAACAGCAGAGGCAATCAAGTACAGTTTACCCCAGAAAAGAGCAAACGGTGGGATACCTGCAAGACTTAACATAAACAAGGCCATCATAACTGCAGTAAAAGGAGATGTCTTGATCATTCCCGAGAACTTTTCAAAAGCATCATCAGATTCACGGTCATGTCGTTTTTCATGTGTGATCCATAGCATAGCAAAGGCACCAAGGTTAGCAAAAGCAAACAGTGCCCAGTAGACAAACAACGCTGAGTTAGCGTGCGTCGTACCGATAAGCACGGCTGCCATAACAAACCCTGCATGAGAGATCGAAGAATAACCCAACATACGTTTAGCATCTTTTTGAACCAAGGCCCAAATGTTTGCCATGGTCATTGTCAATACGACAATAGCGTATAACATGATCTCAATCCATACCACATCCGTTGACATCAAGAACTCGAAAAGGCGAACAGCCACGACAAATGCCGCTAGCTTTGGAACGATTGACATAAATCCAGCCAGTGCCGCCGTTGAACCTTGATACACATCCGGTGTCCATGTATGAAATGGGACAAGACCCAATTTAAATGCAAATGCTGCAAGCAAGAATACAGTAGCCACGATAATAAAGATCATCGTTGCCGTATCGATACCGTTAGTCGTCAATGTATTTGCGATCACACCGATCTCGACTGAACCCGATACCGCATATAGGATCATCGAACCAAAAGCGAAGAGTCCAGCTGCTAGTGCACCCATAGTAAAGTACTTCGCTGCTGCTTCAAAAGAGTTGCGCTTGCCATGCATAGCGATCAATGGGTAGAGTGCAAGTGACGAAGTCTCAAGACCTACGAATACCAAGATAAGATTATCTGTCGCCACCATGAATTGAAGACCAGAGATCATAAACATGAAGAGTGCAAAATACTCAGCGTATCTATACTCTTGAAAACGTTGTTTTGTAAGTGCTAAAAGGATGAACAGCATTGAAGCAATGATCATGATCATCTGTGCAAGGATAGCAATACCATCCATCAACATGACATCAAAGAAACCGCGAACCGCACCTGTAGTCTCAAAAACACCGACAAAGTCTAAAACAGCACCAAGGTCTAGTGCCAGGAACAAAAGAGTGATCATTACATAGACACTCTTGTCAAGACCCGATTTTATCAGGTCGATACAAAGGATAAAAAGTGCACCCACGATAGCGATAAGCATCGGGTACAGTGTTGGCATATTAAGAGAGGCGAAACTCACATTTACAGCTTCTAACATTAGTGACCTCCTTCTGAATGATGAGCTGGTGCAGCGTGCTTCTTAACAGGAGCAGCAGCAACAACTTTTTCTCTTACAGCATACGGATCAGAGATAAGTGCTTTTGCCTCTTCTGTACCCATTTCTGTATTTACTTTTTGATACATGATGTTTAGGACATTCTCACGTACCGATTTATCGATTGGATCAAGGATCGGCTTAGGATATACACCCAACCAGATTGCGATGATCAACAATGGAACAAGTCCGTAAAGTTCTGTTTTATTAACATCCGGTAGATTCTCGTTCTCTTTCTTCGTCACATTACCAAAGAATGCTTTTTTATACGCAGAAAGCATATAGATAGCACCAACGATAATTGCTGTACCAGCAACAAGTGCGTACATCAATGATACTTTGTACAGACCAAGAAGTGACAAGAACTCACCTACGAAGTTGATCGTCAATGGAAGTCCGACTGAAGCCATCATCATGATTCCGAAGATTGTCGCATAACGAGGCATTACAGAAGCCAAACCACCAAACTCGCTCATCAGCTTTGTATGACGTCTGTCATAGATCACACCGACCAGCAAGAACAGAGCACCTGAGACAATACCGTGACCGATCATCAAGAAGATCGAACCAGAGATACCTTCAACGTTCATTGCGAATGTACCAAGAACGATAACACCCATGTGTGATACTGATGAGTATGCGACAACCTGTTTGATATCTTCTTGAGCGTAAGCTACCATCGCCGTATAGATAATCATGATGATCGAAAGTGCTACGATCACCGGAATGAAGAACACTGAAGCATCCGGGAACATCGGAAGTGAAAGACGCACAAAACCATACGTACCCATCTTAAGAAGTACCGCTGCAAGGATAACCGAACCGATAGTCGGAGCCTGGCCATGCGCATATGGCAACCATGTATGGAATGGGAACATCGGGACCTTGATCGCAAAACCAAGGAAGAATGCTGCAAATAACCACAGTTGGTAACCCTCAGGAAGAACAACTCTGTACCACTCAGTAATAGAGAACGACCAGTTTCCTGTTGCTTGCTGATACAGGTACGCCATAAAGATCATACCTACTAGCATCACTAATGAACCGGCAAATGTATATAAGAAGAACTTGATTGCCGCATATACACGTTTAGGACCACCCCATGCACCGACAATATACAACATCGGTACAAGTGAAAGCTCCCAGAACAAGTAGAAAAGGATAGCATCAAGTGCTGCGAATACACCGATCATTGTCATCTCTAAAGCAAGAAGCGTGATGATCATATTCTTCACATTACGTGTTTCAGTCAATGAAGCGATACCGATAAAAGTGACCAGTGTGGACATAATGATAATGAAAAGAGAGATACCATCAACACCTAACTGATAAGAGATACCAAAGGCAGGGATCATCGCTGCCATCTCAATGAACTGGAATCCACCATTTGTTGTATCAAATGCGTACCATAACCATAGTGAAAGAGCGAACTCTATCCCAGAAACTGCTATACCGTAAGCACGGATAGACTCTTTGTTTACCATGAAACCAAGAACCCCTGCGACTAACGGAAAAAAGATTAATATTGATAAAATGTGATCAATCATTCTAGTGTCCTAATAATTTCATAATTGCATCAGCATTTGTAACAATACCGATAAACACAGCTGCAGATACAAGAAGTGCAACCAGACCGACAACCATCCACTTAAGCATAGATGATAGGTTACCATCTTGCATCGTATGTGTTGACTTACCTGTTCCGTAGAACACATTCGCAATACCATCAACTGTCGCATCGACAACAGTGTTATCTACTTTCCACATCATCTTAGATAGTTCAGCATATGGTTTTGCAAGAACTTCATCATAGATCTTTGGAATATAGTACTGATTAAACAGAAGTTGATAAAAGAAACCAGACTCTACTTTTTTATCAATCTTGGCATTCTCATATTTACGGTATGCATATACGATAGCAGCAATGACAAAAAGCTGCGTACCGATCGTCATGATCCAGTATGTAACCGCTGAATGGACATGATACTCGCCTGCTGGAAGCATGGCTGTAACCATCTCATAATACGTACCCTTGAACAGGAAACCAGCAATGATAGCAAGAACAAGTAGTGGGCTCATTGCCACTAGCATATACTTGTACGCTTCATGTGGGTGAAACCCAAACAGTTTATAACGCTCTTCACCGTGGAAGATAAGCGCTACAAGACGGAACGAATAGAACGCTGTAAGACCAGCAGTCAATAAAAGAACCGTATAAAGGATCGGATGATGTTCAACAAATGCCACTTCTAAAATAAGATCTTTTGAGAAGAAACCTGCAAATGGGAAGATACCAGCAAGTGCAACAGATGCAAGTGTCATCATGATGAACGTCCCTTTCATCGCCTTGCGAAGTCCACCCATTTTGAATGGATCAAGCTCATCATCCATTGCGTGCATAACGTTACCTGCACCCAGGAAAAGAAGTGCTTTGAAGAAAGCGTGAGCCATAAGGTGGAACAGTGCTACCCAATACGCACCCAGACCCGCTGCAACGAACATGTATCCAAGTTGAGAAAGCGTTGAATACGCGATGATACGTTTCATATCACGGTTAACAAGCGCCATAGTCGCTGCAAACATCGCTACAAAAGCACCAAGGCTGGCGATGAACAGACCGACATTTGGAATAAGGTCATACATAGGGTTCATACGAACAACAAGGTATACACCCGCTGTTACCATCGTCGCTGCGTGAATAAGTGCCGATACCGGCGTAGGACCTTCCATCGCATCTGCAAGCCACGTGTGAAGTGGGAACTGAGCTGATTTACCCATAGCACCGACGAACAGGAAGATACCTGCCGCTGTCATCACATCATGGTTAAGCGCATTGATCCCTGCAAAGATACCGTCATATTGAAGTGTACCGAGGTTCCAGTAGATGATAAAGATACCAATTAGCATCGCAAGGTCAGCGATACGGTTCATGATAAACGCTTCGTTAGCTGCCCAAGTAGCACTCTCTTTGTGATACCAAAAACCGATAAGCAACCAAGAACACACACCAACGCCTTCCCAACCGATGAAAAGACCAAGAAGGTTATCACTCATCACAAGGACCATCATCGAGAACACGAAAGCACTTAAATAAGCGAAGAAACGATTGAACGCTTTGTCGTGATCCATATAGCCGATAGAATAGACGTGAACGACAGTAGATACAGTTGTAACAACCATCATCATCGTTACCGTCACTTCATTGACAACAAAACCAAACGGAACATACAGATCACCCGTAGCGATCCATGTCATCATCTCTACATGGTACGTATTACCTTGAAGAACTTGAACCAGCAGAAGGAGTGAGCTTATAAATGAAGCAAACAGCATCCCTGATGCGAACAGACCAGTAAACATGGTCTTTTTTGAAGCACCGAAGAGCCCGGCTGTAAGTGAACCTACAAGCGGAGCAAAAAGTGCGATATATAAATACATTTCCATTTATATTAACCTTTCATCGATGTCATGTTATCAAGATCGATTGTGTTATAGCGCTTAAACCATAAAACAAGAAGACCAAGACCAACAGCTACTTCTGACGCAGCGATCGCAATGATAAAGAATGCAAACATCTGACCTGTGAAGTCACCATAATAGTGTGAAATCGCTACTAGAGCGACATTGACTGAGTTTAATAAGATCTCT
>JBFEXN010000084.1:0-7503 GCA_041562655.1 Sulfurimonadaceae bacterium | reverse complement strand
CCTGTTTTTGCTCCCAAGCATTTGATGTGTACATATAGTCAGTGTCGACAAGCGCACCAACCGGACAAACCGCAGCACACTCACCACATGAAGTACAATCAAGCATATCTTCACCACTTGTCAAGCCGATGATAGACTTGTTAAGTTTGTTCCACATAGAGTAAGCATCTTTAGGCATAGACTCTTTTTGCTCATCAGAGATTGCTTCAGCACCACGGGCTACCGTCGTCAATGAGTTATCACCGATCATGTCTTTACAAACAGTGACACAACGTTCACAAACAATACAAAGGCCCGGATCATAATGGATGTGTCCCCAGTCTTTTGCAGGACGGGCGACATCAGGGATCGAATATGATTGAGAATCAACGCCAAGTTCCAGTGTATAGTTCTGAAGTTCACACTCACCTGATTGGTCACATACACCACACTGTAGAGGGTGATTTACATCATACACTTCCATGATAGCACGGCGTTCCAACTCAATATTCTCAGTCGAAGTCGTGATTTCCATTCCGTCTTTTGCTTTTGCATTACATGCATACACCTGCTTACCGTCTGCTTCAACTAAACAGATACGACATGCCAGTGTAGGACTACAACGCGTCAGATAACAGATTGCTGGGATGAAGATATCATTTGCACGAGCGGCATTGAGAATAAACTCACCCTCTTGTGTTTCAACCTTTTGTCCGTCAATCGTAATTGTTACATTACTCATTATTAACTTCCTACCTTTGAAATTTTTACTGTTTGATAACGATATTCACTTGAGACAGCGTTAATACCTAAGTCAAAACTTGGGTTTAAAGCGACCGTTCCTTTTAGCTCTGTATCGATTTTAAATGTTCGGTTCTGTTTTATACCATCTAGACTAAACTCTACTCGGTCCCCATCTGCAAGTCTTGCAGCAATCGCAAACTGCTCAGAACCCAGAAGAGAAGCTTCATCGTCTAACTGATGTGCTTTGTTTGTATTCGGTGTAAATTGTAAGACTGGGTTACAGTTATATAGCACTGTTCCATTAAACTCAGGAAGTTCACTTAACGCTTCAATGGAGCCTGTCACTTCAACTGCTTTATTGTCTAGCTCATACCCACGAGAATCTTTAAGTTCATTTGCATAACGCACTTCAAGTGCGTCAAACGCAGTCCCGTTAAACCCTGCTTCACGAGGCAGTTGCGCGGTATAATCAATCGTATACTCTGCATTCACACCAAGCGCATTTGCAAGGTCATTCAATACATATCCGTTGTACGGAAGTGCCACATTTGTCGGTATAACACGTTTGTCTATCGAAGTAAACGTACCCTCTTGCTGATTAAGAGAAGGCATGTCGAGCTTTCCATTTCCAAATGATGAAAGCGTGAAGTCACCTTTTGTGTTATATCCTACAGCATATGTGTCATTTTTATCAATATCTAGGTCACAGATCAGACTCACGCCTAAAGTGTTAGTCGAAGGAGAAACTATCATCACCTTAAAGTCTGTATATTTTTCAATCAGACCTGCAATACGAGCGATATTTTCTGCTTTATCATGAGCGATAAGGTCAGCACCTAAGATCAATGTACGTCGTTTAGTACGTACAAGGCTCTTTCTTAACGTGGCCATCTCATCATCACCCACATTAGACTCTGCCTCCAGATATCCCTCATCTAAAGCACCGAAAAATGCCTTAGCGTTGTCATCCAGTTCTTTTCCCTCAAGAAGTGACTTCGCAACCAGTGCCATCACACCCTCTTCGGTTCCCACTTCATATTTGACAAATTGGGTCGCTGTGTTTTTCATCAAAGCATCTTCCATTGGATGCATGTATGAAATACGTGCTCCGTTGTGTCTAGATGCCGATGTCATCGCATATCTAACTGCTGGATTATCTGTCGTGATGCGAGATCCGATCATAATAATCCCATCAGAGTTACGAATATCATCAAGCGTTGCTGAATATAATGCGTTCCCTGACGTTGATGCATAGGCATTTAAAAATTTCTTGAACTTCAATGCCTCTTGGTTAAACAGTTTGATCCCAAGTTTCTCTTTAAGGCGCTGAAGGATCATCGCCTCTTCATTTGTGATCATAGAAGAGAAACGAATAGCACCCGATTTGATAGCTGCTACTGCTTCGTTAAAGGCTTCCTTGTCCTTATCAAAGATCTTGTTCTCATAATCATAGGCAAAGCGACCGGCACCACATAGGGTGTTGACCTCAAAGTCATTTGTCACACGATAGATCTTCTCTTGACCGATAGCATCAATGCTTTCATGCTTCACTTCGTACTCAAGTGCACATGCTGCCGAACAGTGAGCACATGCTGCAGGAATACGTGAAAGTTCCCAGGCATTAGCTGTATACTGAAAGTCAGATGAGACTAAAGCCCCAACCGGACAAACAGAGATACACTCGCCACAGAAAGTACAATCGAGTGTGTCTGCATTTTTAGGGATGACCTTTGAGCCATACCCACCAAAATGAAGGTCTATCGCATCATCGCCGATAACTTCATTACAGACATGTGTACACTTTTCACAAAGAATACAAAGATTGGCATCATAGTTGATCTTGCCCCAATGTTCGATTGGTCTGTGCTGATCACGCGCTGTAAAATGCTGTTGAGAAATGTCAAACTCAAGCGTCTTGTTTTGAAGATCACAAGCACCGGACTTGTCACACACACCACACTCTAAAGGGTGATTCACATCATACATACGCATGATGTTCGTACGTTCTGTCTGCAGTTCTTCACTCTCTGTAATGACGGCTAAGCCCTCTGTTGCAGGAGCCTGACAAGAAAGTACGAATCCGTCTACGCCCTCAGCCTCGACTGAACACAGACGACATGATGCACAAGGGGTGGTCTTTTGAAGATAACACATCGTCGGAATATAGATCCCGTTCTTACGTGCCACATTTAAGATTGTCTCACCCTGCTCACAAGAGACAGCTTGGCCGTTAATCGTAAAATTTACCATCATGCCCCCTTACACCGCTGCCATAGCGATGTAATAACAACGCATACATCGGTCTGCTTCAGCAATTGCTTGCTCTTGAGTAAAGCCAAGGTTTACCTCACGGTTATTGTCTTTACGCTCTTCCACTTCAAGGACTTCACTGTGTTGACGAGGAAGACCTGGGAGCCAACCTGTGACTTTTTCATTCTTGTCGTAGACCTTGATCTTGCGTAGGTGGTCTTCCATGATCTCATCATCAGTCAATGTTACTTCACCCGTCTGAACATAACGACTCATCACCGAAGCAGCACGCTTAGCTTGACCAACTGCATTAACAATTGTCATCGGACCATATTCACAGTCGCCTGAAGCAAAGATGCCCTTACGCGATGTCATATAATCCTTACCGTTTGTCTTGATCGTTGCCCAAGAGGTCATCTCCAACTCCCACTCTTCAGGAAGGAGGTCAAGATCAGCTGATTGTGATACCGCCGGGATCAAGTAATCAACTTCCATCTCAAATGAGGCACCTTCGATCTTTTCAAGGTTTGGTCTTCCACCATCAGGATCTGGCACTAACTCAAACTTGTCGATCGTCAAGGACTTTAGAACATCATTCTCATCATTCATACTATCCACAGCAGAGTGGAAGATAAACTCAACACCCTCTTCAACCGCTTCATGATACTCTTCATAGGTCGTATTACGAATGATGGTCTTCTCATCACGACGATAAAGCATTACAACTTTCTTGGCACCTGCGCGAATCGAGCAACGTACAACGTCCATAGAAGTAAATCCACCACCGACACAGGCAACCGTTTTACCCGTAAGGTCAACTGCTTCACCGATGCCGTATTTATCCCAAAGGTTAACCTGGTCAAGCATCTCAATTGCTCCCCAGTAACCCTCAATCTCTGGACGCTCATTGTTACAACGTACTTTTTTAGAGATACGTGTACCTGTCGCTACCATGATCGCGTCATAGTCTTTTTCAAACTGACGCATCATATCGGCCGTCACCTTCGTGTTAGTGATAAAATTAACACCCAGGTCAGCAACTGCTTCGATATCTTTGTTATATTTGTCAATAGGCATGCGGTATTCAGGAACACCCACTGCAACCTCGCCACCAAGGACAGGAAGCTCTTCATAGACATCACAATGAACACCTTCAAGTGCCAGGTAATACGCTGTTGTCAGACCGGCAGGGCCCGCTCCGATAACCGCGACTTTTTTGCCGGTATCAGGCTTTTTCTCTTCCGGATGGAAGAAACCAAAACCATGGTCTGTCTCATAATCTGCACCTAGACGTTTTAGTGCCATAATGGAGATCGGCTCATCAAGGTTGGTACGACGACATTCATCCTCACAAGGGTGAGGACAGACACGACCACAGGTATGCGCCAATGGCATCGTTTGACGTGTAGCTTTTAAAGAGTCATCAAATCGTAGATCACGCACACCCTCGATATAACCAGGTATGTCAACATGCGCAGGACAAGCGTCTGTACACGGTGCTGTGATTTTAGCGATATAGCTTATATCTTCTTGGTGATAGTGCGGTGAAGCTTTTTGGTTATCGATCAGATCCATAAAATCTGCTTCAAAATGCTCCATCAAATCTAAAAGTGGATTTGGCACTGTCTTACCGATCTCACACTTCGAAGTCGTCTGCATCGTGCGAGACACCTCTTTTAAGTGATCCATATCAGCAACGGTACCTTCACCACGAGCGATCTTGTCCATCAGATCATATAAGATACGTCCACCCCAGCGTCCCGGTGCACAACGCCCACAAGCCTCAGAATAGACTTGGTACTGCGCTGCATACTCAGTAGCTAAACGAACAACATCGATATCACCTTTAAAAAGGGCGACCCCGTCCCAGCCGATGAAGGCTTTGGCGTCACGTGCTGAATCGTACTGTTCAGGTAGGTTATAAGCTGACTCTTCCCACTGGTCTTCGGGTTTATCAATATTATTGATCGTCTCCCCGCGCCACGTGGAAAAATAAACTTTACTCATAAATAAACTCGCTTATTTCTTAACAACGATCGTCCAATCGACTTCGTTGAATTTAAGTGAGTTTAGAAGCTCACAACCGCATTCTTTAATCAAATCAGCACTACGTTGAATAGCAGAGAAGTCACCGATCTCGAATAAGAAGATAATAACTTCACCCGCAGTGATCTCGCCAGTAACGATCTCTTTCATACGGCCGTCGAAGTCTTCTTTTAGATGTCTTAAATCATAACGTTTCATTCATTCTCCTCTTAACGGTCAACTTCACCGAAAACGATGTTAGTCGTACCGATGATAGCTACAACATCCGGAATCATAGAACCCGGAAGCAGGTCAGTTAAAATACCTGTATGCCAGAAAGACGGCGCACGCATTTTAAGACGGTATGGGTATGGACCACCTTGAGAATTGATATAGAAACCAAGTTCACCTTTTGGTGATTCAGTCGGAATATAAACCTCACCCACAGGAGGACGCATACCTTGAGTCACAAGTACAAAGTGCTGCATCAACGAGTAGTTTTGAGTCATGATGTCGATCTTAGGTGCAGAGATATACTGAGGAGCATGAGCCATAAGCTCTGTCTCATTATTCTGTTCACATTTCTTGTACATGTCCATTGTCTGATAAAGGATCTTAGCAGACTCACGCATCTCAGCCATATACAGCTTATAACGTGCATAGTTGTCGCCTTTTTCAGAAACAGGAACATCAAAATCTACTTCATCATAAAGCTCATATGGCTCTTCTTTACGAAGGTCCCAATTCACCCCAGAAGCTCTTAGCATGATCCCTGAACAACCCCATGAGTTAGCCATCTCAGTTGAGATAACACCCACGTTCTCCATACGCATTCTCCAGATACGGTTAGTATCCAATAGATCTTCGTAATCTTTAAGGTCTTGAGGGAACTTGTCCAAGAACGCTCTAAGATCAGGGATGAAGTTATCAGGAATGTCCAAAGGAACCCCACCGATACGTACCGATGAGTGCGTCAAACGAGCACCACAATAATCTTCGATGATATCCATCAGGTACTCACGTTCACGGAACGCATACAAGAACACTGTCATCGCACCGATATCAAGCGCCGTTGTCGCCAACCAGAACAGGTGAGACATCAAACGGTTGATCTCAAGAAGCATCATACGGATGACTTTAGCACGACGAGGTACTTCAAGACCGATCAGTTTTTCAACGGCTAAAGCAAAACCGTAGTTGTTTGAACTAGACGCAATGTAGTCCATACGGTCAGTCGTTGGCAAGAACTCGTTATAGATCATGTTCTCTGCCATCTTCTCCATACCACGGTGAAGATAACCAACATCTGGATGAGCTTTAGTGATCTGCTCTTGTTGTAGGTGAAGGATCAGACGTAACTGTCCATGCGCCGATGGGTGCTGAGGACCGAAGTTGATAACCATTTCGTTATCTTTACGGTCGAAGCTGATATTTTCAAAAAATGGTCTTAATCTATTTGGCTGTTGCATTGTCGTCCTATCGCTTACGATCTGTAATCGTTACAGCATCGTCTTCATGGAATTTAGAAAGGATGAGTACACCACCCTCTTCTTGGTAGCCTAGTGGTGTCTTAGGCTGATCTTCTTTGAACTCTTCACCACGAGCAACCTCGTGACCAAGACGTCCAAAACGCTCAGTATCATAACGATCCACCATAGCAGAGTCACGGTTTTCCGGCCCGATGATATCGCGAGCTTCCTTTCCGTAAATACGGTCAACTTCATACCATGAAGCAGCCTCGTCACCCTGTAAAGGATACGTCTTAAGAAGTGGATGTCCGACCCAGTCATCCGGCATCAAGATACGTTTCATGTAAGGGTGGTTATTCACTTTTACACCGAACATATCATACATCTCACGCTCTGCCCAATCAGCTGAACGGTAAAGTGGATTAAGCGACTCGACGGCTTGGTCTTTATCGATGAAACATTTGACACGGACACGCTTACGCTTGCTCATAGAAAGGAATTGATAGAAAACCTCAAATTGACCTTTTTTTGCCAACCAGTCAATAGCTGAACACTCTGAAAGTTGATTGTATGCACACTCATCTTTAAGGATCTGAGCCACTGCATAGTTATCATCCGGGTTGATAATAACGACCATTTGGTCTACTTGAATATATGCATCTAAAACGTCATATTTTGCCTTGATCGCTGCAAGGTCAGCGGCAAACACGTCGTCGGATTCAACTGGTGATTTAGCAACCTGTGGTGCTACCCAGTAACGGTCTGTGTAGTATGACTTTTTCTGTACATCATCTTTTGGTACGTATTTTCTCATTATACTAACCTCTTTTGACGTTGTGATTTACCTGCTTTTTCTGAACGGATATTCTTTTGAAGCATCATTACAGCATATTGAAGTGTCTCAGGACGTGGAGCACAACCAGGAAGGTAAAGATCGACAGGGATAATACGATCAACCCCCTGAACTGTTGCATATGTGTTAAACATACCACCTGTATTTGCACATGAGCCCATAGAGATTACCCAGCGTGGCTCT
>JBFEXN010000083.1:0-7747 GCA_041562655.1 Sulfurimonadaceae bacterium | reverse complement strand
GAAAGCCTGGAGCGCATTGCTTCGATAATATCCATGCCTTTGGATGATCTAAGAAAACTAAACCGCCACCTTAAATATGATTTTGTGCCCCCGTATGGAAATGACTATTCAATCTACATCCCCTATATCAAACTTTCTGAATTCAAAATGCAGTACAAGCCCGCGAAACTTCAGACTATGTATCTTGTACATACGGTAAGTTCTGGCGACAACCTTTCGTATCTCGGGAAAAAATACGGAATATCATACAAGCGTATCAAAGATTTTAACCGCCTGAGATCAAGTAGACTTTCACTGAAGCAAAAACTGATCATTCCTATCAGCAAGCCTTCTGCCAACAGTAATATAAACTATGTTGTAAAAAATGGGGATACATTGGGTTCGATATCAAAATATTTCAAACTCTCTGTTGCTGATTTGAAAAAGAAGAACGGTCTTCGTTCCGATACTATCAAAATAGGAGATAAGTTAAGTGTCTATTAGATCTTTTATTTTTGTCATATCTCTGCTGCTTTTTCTTGCAGGCTGTAGTCACAGACCTATAGATCGCACCGGTTCATCCTATCGCGTGCCTGTCGCAAACTCTACGACACCAAGCAAACTTCATCATCCGACCATGCGTCCCTATACGGTCATGGGTAAACGCTATTACCCAAGTGTAGTCAGAGTCGGAGAGATCTTTAATGGACGTGCTTCATGGTACGGTCCAAACTTTCACGGGAAAAAGACTTCCAATGGTGAAAGTTATAATATGTGGCAGATGACAGCTGCGCATAAGACGCTGCCTATGAATACCGTTCTTCGTGTAACTAATAAAACCAATGGTAGAAGTGTCGTCGTACGTATTAACGACAGGGGTCCATTTGTAAATTCACGTATCATAGACCTTTCTAAAAAAGCGGCTTCTGAGCTTGATATGCTTAATAGCGGAACAGCACCGGTCAAGCTTGAGGTCCTTGGATTTAATAGAAAGGGTCAGACAAAAATCACGAAGACATCCATGCAAAAAGATGTAAAAGAGCAGATCATGGGAAAATATGCCTTGCAAATTGGCTCTTTTAGTAAGATTCAGGGTGCAATAACATACCAAGAACGCTATAATAACGCATCAGGTCGCTATAAAACCATCATAAGGGATGTAGATGATGGTGAAAAACGATTGTTTAAAGTCTGGCTAACTGGTTTCGGTGGAGAAGAAGAGGCAAGGGATTATAAACAAAACCATTTCGCGAGCGCTTTTATAGTTAGAGAATAAGGAAAAAACATATGGTTACAATTCAAAGAAAGACAAAAGAGACGGACATCAGCGTTGAACTAAACGTATACGGTGAGGGCAACAGCAATATTTCTACCGGAGTTGGTTTTTTTGATCACATGCTTGAGAGTTTCGCAAAACACTCTCTGATCGACCTTAATGTCAAATGTGTCGGCGACACACACATCGATGACCACCACAGTGTTGAAGATGTTGGTATAGCGATAGGACAAGCCCTTAAAAGTGCACTCTATCCAATATCGAAGATAGAGCGTTTCGGTTCAGCAGCTATCGTGATGGATGAGACGTGCGTTGAGTGTGATATCGATCTTAGTAACAGACCATTTTTGATTTATGAAGTTGATGTTGAAGGCAAAGTGGGGCAGTTTGACGTAGAACTCGCCGAAGAGTTCTTCAGGGCACTTACCTTTAATTCAGGCATAACGGCGCACATCGTTATGAAACGTGGTAAAAACAAGCACCATATCATCGAGGCTGCTTTTAAATCACTCGCAGTAGCTCTACGAAGAGCAACAACGGTAAATGAAAGAGTTGCCATTCCAAGCACCAAAGGTGTTTTGTGATCGAATTACTTATCTTTGATGTAGACGGTTGCCTCACTGATGGGCAAATAACATACAGTGAAAATGGTGATGAGATAAAATCTTTTAATGTAAAAGATGGTCTAGCGATCAGCTCATGGATCAGAATGGGAAGGTCAGCCGCTATCATCACTGGAAGAAGAAGTAAGATTGTCGAACGCAGGGCTAAAGAGTTGGGGATCAACCATCTGTTTCAGGGCGTCAAAGACAAACTTGAAGTCTTGGAGAGCCTCCGTGCTTCATTGAACATAGAATATAATCAGATAGCTGCCATCGGTGATGACCTTAACGACTACAATATGCTAAAAGCAGTGGGCAGAAGCTTTGCACCGGCAGATGGGTCGGAATATATTCGTGAACTCTGTGACACTGTCTTGTACAATAGAGGCGGTTATGGCGCGGTAAGAGAAATGGTCGAGTGTGTTGTCAAGGACAGTGGACTTGAAGAGGAATTTTTAAAGATCTGGAAATGAGATTAACACATTTTTTTGTAATACTGCTTCTGTTCAGTGTCTCTTTGTTCTTTTTTCTCAAGCCATCGTCTTATGTCAAAAACTCAGATGGTGAGATCGCGCAACTCGAAATAGAAGATTTTACAGTCTATGAACTTAACAAAGAGGGTGTTAAAAGTGTCCTGAGCGGCACGATAGGCCGACAGTTCAGTAAATATTATGAAGTCGAAAATGCGCATTATATTGAGAATAAAAAAGAGTTGAGTGAACATCTCTATTCTGACATGGGTCGATTTGAAAAAGAGATCGCCTATCTGGATGAGAATGTAAGATATTTTCGTGAAGACGGTCTTTCATTTGAAAGCGACCATGCTGTTTATAACACCAATAAAGAGTCTCTTTATGTGCCTAAAAGTTTTATACTGACATACAACGAAAACATTGTGTATGGACAGGAACTGCATTATGATGTGATATCAGGTAGAATATCCGCACAAAAGGTAGATGCTAACTATTATCTAGAGGACAAACAATGAAAAAACTATTGAATATATTAACTATACTAAGCATTACCGTACAAGCCGAACAAGTCAAGATTATTGCTGATGCTTTTGAGGGAAATGAAAAAAAAGGTCTGACAATATTTTCCGGAAATGTAAAGATCACAAAAGGAAGCGATGAGCTCAACGCTTCGAAAGTAACCGTACGTACCGATAAAGACAGGACACCTTATCGATATGAAGCCGAAGGTGATGTCTCTTTTTATATCGACCTAAAAGACAACAACATGACCTATAAGGGTGATGCAGGGAAGGTGATATATTTTCCCTTAAAAAAGGAATATCAATTCTTTACAAATGTTCATCTCTATCAATTGGGAACAAACCGTAAGGTATTTGGTGACGAAGTAAGGTTAAATGCCAAAGATGGAAATGCAAAAGCGATTGGAAAAGAGAAGACGCCTGTTATCATGATCTTCAACGTCGAAGACAAAAAGCAGGCAAAACAATGATAGATATCATCAATGCTAAGTTTCTTACATCTGCTCCTTCGATCAAGCTTGCACCGGAAGAGGAACTGCCAGAGGTTGCCTTTCTGGCCCGATCAAATGTAGGTAAGAGCTCTTTGCTGAACTCTTTGGTAAACCACAAAGGAATGGCAAAGGTATCGGCAACACCCGGGAAAACGCAGCTTATAAACTTTTTCAACCTTGAGTTTCGTGACCAGGAGAGCGATACTCGCCGTGAAGCACGTTTTGTTGACTTGCCAGGCTTCGGCTACGCAAAGGTCTCAAAAAGCATAAAATCACAATGGCAGAAGAGTCTGACGCAGTTTATCGCTGAAAGAGAACAGATCAAACTCTTTATCCATTTAATCGATGCACGACACCCAGATCTTGAGATAGACGCAGACGTTGATGCCTACCTGGGTGAGATCTTAGAAGAAGACCAAGTCCTCTTGCATGTCTTTACAAAAATGGACAAGTTGAACCAAAAAGAGCTGGGAGCGCTGCGTAAAAAGTTTCCCGGGGCGCTAATGGTGTCTAACAGCAAGAAGCGTGGTATTGATAAGTTGACCCAGGTCATATATGAAATACTCTTTGATGAGGAAGAAATCGATGATTGAGTATGTGAAAGCAAACCTGTCTCATGTCGCACAGATGCAAGCACTCGTCCAGCCATACGTAGATGACGGCACCATCCTGATGCGTTCAGCAGACGAGATTGCAACAAACATTCGATCATATACTTTGGCTTTTAAGGGTGAAAGACTTATCGGATTCACAGCCTTGCATATTCACACCGTAAAGCTTGCTGAGATAAGAAGCCTTATTATTGATGAAGAGGTAAGAGGGCAGGGAATTGGGAGTAAACTTGTCTCTTTGGCCTTGCAAGAGGGCGAGAGACTGGGTGTTAAAGAGGTGCTTGTCCTGACATACAAGCAGTCTTTTTTTGAAATGTTGGGATTTAGTGAAATCCCCAAAGAATCTCTTCCTGAACATAAGATTTGGGCAGATTGTATTAAATGTAAACACTTTCCTCTATGCAACGAAGTCTCTCTGATCAAAAAATACTGAGCAGCATCGGCATTGTTGTTGCCTTTGTGCTCTATCAGAGCCTAAGCAGTATTTATCTTTTTCTACCGCCTCTGTTGGCTGTTCTGTTTTTCTACTTTATGAATGCCCTGGAAAAAGAGAACGTGGGCTCTTTGGTATTAATCATAATATTACTTCTTGTCTTTGAAGCCGAAAAGGATTTCTTACTCTTTGGTACCTTGGTGTACTTTACATTCATATATCGCTTTGTCATTCCAAGAATGCGCATTATGATCAGTTGTAAAATATGTCTAAAGGTCATGTTTTTGTTTTTGGCATATCCCGGTTTTATCATGTACTCTTATGTACTAAACCAAGTGCTATGGGTCGAGACACCAAGCTTTGATTGGCATATCTTTTATTACATGTTTGTAGAATTCTTTCTGGTGCTTGGGCTATGAGAATCAAGTTTGTATTGATCGTGTTTGTGTTGGTATGGGTCTCTTTACTCGTGCGTATTTATTATCTATCCATACAATCAAATAACTATTACGATACTTTGGCAGACAAAAACACTATTAAGTTTGAATACATACCTCCTATCAGGGGTGAGATACTCGATAGGAACAACCAACCTCTCGCGATCAATAAGCTGGGATTCAAACTTCAAGTCGCTCCACATATCTCTAGCGAAAACGGTGACTTAGACAAAGAGTTAAAGACCATCATCTCGATGTTCCCATTTTTAGACATTAATGAATTGAAAAAGAACTATATAAAAAAGGATTCTTACTATAACCATCATTTTATCAATGTGGTCGATTTTATATCATATGAAGATGCCATTCCTGTTTATTCGAAGACAAATCTAAATGAGAACATAAAACTTTTGCCATCCCCTAAGCGTTATTATCCCAACAGAAAACTAGCTGCGCATGTCATCGGCTACGTGGCAAAGGCAAACAAAGAAGATGTTGAAGGCAATCTCGTTGCCAAGCTGACGGGATCAACGGGTAAAAGTGGAATCGAAAAATATTATAACGACTTCTTACAGGGCGAGGCCGGTGAGAGAGAAATAAAAGTCAGTGCCTATAATGAAGAGATGGAACAGTTAAGCTTTAAGTCTCCGATTGAGCATCAACAGCTTACATTGACAGTAGACCTGCGTTTGCAAAAATATCTTGAGGATTATTTTAAGGATAAAGCGGGTGCTGTGGTTGTTATGGATATATATGGCGCCATCATCGCTGCAGGCTCATATCCTGAATACGATCTGAATACGTTTGTCTCTGGTATCTCGACCTCACGGTGGAAAGAGTTGATCGATGACTTGGATAAACCCTTTACCAATAAACTTGTCAATGGTCTGTACCCACCAGGTTCGACAATCAAAACCGGACTTGGCCTTGCCTATGTGACAACACCAAAGATGAGTCCCTGGACGAAGTTTGATTGCGAAGGTGCTATGACTCTAGGTAAAAACAACAGAAAGTTTCGCTGCTGGAAGCATACTGGACACCAAGAGACAGACTTGATCAAGGCGATACGTGAGAGTTGTGATATATATTTTTACAAAGGAAGTCTACGCGTCGGTATTGCTGAGATGACAGACCAGCTCAAACAGTTTGGATTAGGCAAGAAGACGGGTGTCGATCTTCCAAATGAGTATTTTGGGACAGTGCCAAACCGTGACTGGAAGATGCAAAAGTATGGTAAGCCCTGGTATATTGGAGAGACACTTAATTCCTCAATCGGGCAGGGTGACTTTCTTTCTACTCCAATGCAAATATCGCAGTTTACTGCTTTGATGGCAACAGGCAAGCTACCTCGGCCTCACTTTTTAAAGAAGAGGGGAGATGAGTTCTATGTCCCTGTACTCGAAGATGTTTTAAATGAAAAACAAGTGCGCAATCTGCCATTAATACAGCGTGCGATGCATGAGGTCTGTAATCATCCTAAAGGTACAGCTACGCAATATTTAAGTTCAAAAGTTAAAATTGCCGGCAAGACAGGAACAGCCCAGGTTGTTGGTATATCACAAAAGACGAAAAAACGTCTTAAAGAACATGAACTCGCCTATGTCAAGCGTTCGCATGCATGGTTTACGACCTATGGACCTTATAAAAAGCCTCAGTACATCGTCACGGCTCTTATTGAGCATGGTGGACATGGAGGACAAGCAGCCGGTCCATTGGTTTCTGGTATTTATAATAAGCTTTTAGAATATGGATATATCAAGTAGTAAGTGTTAAAGTTCTTTAGAACAACGATGCGGATATATGTTTTATCGCGTGCTTAAAGTATGCAGCACCGTGTAAATGTGCCCATACTTTTGTGTCACTATAGACTTTGTAGTGTGTTGTTAATAAAAAGGGCCAAGATAAGTAGCAGAAAGACTGCACCGGCTTTGTTATACAGTTTATTGGCAAGGATGAGCAAGAGCGCAGTAGATGCCGCGATCATGATGCCTATGTCAAAATAGTTTTCTCTCAGGTTGATCGCCAGAGGAGAGATTAAAGCGGCCCCTCCAAGTACCATTGAAAAGTTCGCGACGTTGGAGCCGATGATGTTTCCGATACTGAGGTCCGCATTTCCTTTTTTGATTGCCACAAGTGAGACAACAAGTTCAGGTAGCGATGTCCCCAGCGATATGAGGAAAAGGCCGATGATCCATTCACTAACTCCAAACATACGTGCAATGCTGCTTCCACTCTCAACGACATAGTGCGCTCCACCCAGGGTGAACACAAATCCAAGCGTAAGCAGGACAATACTTGTCGACCAGTTAAAGCTCTCTTTTACAAGATCTTCGTCGATCTCACTCTCAAGATCCTCTTTGGCACTGGTATAAAGAAATAAGATATATGCCAACATCATAAATAGAAACAGAAAACCTTCTGTTCTGGTTATCTCTCCATCAATACACATAAGCACATACAAAATGATAGGCATCAATATCCATGCGCTGTCTTTTGCGAAGAGATCGCGTTTTGGATTCATCTTCTTCGCAATCAAAAAGACGACCCCAAGGACCAATGTGATATTAAAACTGACACTACCGATGACATTTGCGATAGCCAAATCACTTTTATGATGATAAGAAGCGATCATTGAGGCTGCCATCTCAGGAAGAGAGGTCCCAAAAGCAACCAGGGTCGCTCCAATGACAAAATGTGAAATATCAAAGTGTAGGGCGATGCGTTCCGATTCTTTGATAATAAAATCAGCTCCATAAACCAGAGCAGCCATTGCTGTGAAAAATACAATAAAATCCATCTTTATCCTTGGGTACGTATAATTAAACTTTTTGGAAGATCAAAGTTCTCAATAATCTCTTGCTCTTTTTCTCTCATCTCACCGTCATCGACTTCATGATCATAGCCCAATAGGTGCAGGAGACCGT
>JBFEXN010000082.1:0-7794 GCA_041562655.1 Sulfurimonadaceae bacterium | reverse complement strand
TGATATCAAGTTCTACAGAAAAAAATACCCGGGTATCAAAATCGTAGTACACCCTGAGTGTGATCCTGCAATATGTGCGCAGGCTGATTTTGTCGGTTCGACTTCACAGATCATCAAGTATATCGCGGACGCCGACCCTGAACAGAAGATCGCCGTAGGGACAGAGTTTAATCTTGTAAACAGACTGCGTCCAAAAAATACCTATGTGCTCTCATCGACTAAACCGGAATGTCCGACCATGAACGAGACTACCCTTGAAGACGTTTATTTGACCTTGAAAGCTATTGATGATGGCGCACCAATAAATGAGATTGAAATTGATCCTGAGACGGCGAAATGGGCGAAGATCGCTCTTGACAGAATGATGGCACTGTAGGAGATAAGATATGATCAAAGAGTTTGTAAAAGAAGTATTGGCTGAGGATGTAGGACGAGGCGATCTGTATGCGCTGATATCCAAACCTATTTCTGCAAGCGCCAAGATCATTGCTAAGAGTCCGGGTGTCTTCTCTGGACAGGTCTATGCCGATGCCCTGGCTGAACTGGAGAACTTTGAGATCGTATGGCATGTCAATGATGCTGAGCATTTTGAAAAGGGTGATCTGATAGCTGAATTAAAGGGAACGTCTCATACGCTTTTACGAATAGAGCGCACCTTCTTAAATATGGTCTTGCATGCGAGTTCGATATCCACATACACGAATGCCTTTGTCCAGATCATCTCTGCGTACGGAACCAGACTCTTGGATACGCGAAAGACACGTCCTCAACTGCGTGTTTTTGAAAAATATGCTACCCGTATGGGCGGTGCGGTGAATCATCGTTTAGGATTGGATGATTGTCTGATGTTAAAAGACACCCACCTCAAGACAATACCGGATATCAATGCTTTTATGCAAGAGGCACGTAAAAAGATCCCGTTTACCTCAAAGATAGAGATCGAAGCAGAGACCTTTGAGCAGGCAAAAGAGTTTATGGCAGCGGGTGCGGATATCGTGATGTGCGACAATATGACACCCGAACAGCTCAGCGAAGTTGTCGGGTATAAAAACGAGCACTATCCCGATGTCTTGCTAGAGGCCAGTGGGAATATCTCTTTGGAGACCATTGAAGCGTATGCAAAGACAGGTGTTGATGCTATCAGTTCAGGTGCATTGATCCATCAGTCTAAATGGATTGACCTTTCAATGAAGATGGATTAAAAGTCGTCGGAAAGATAAATGGCTGACGATCAGGAAAAGACAGAAGAACCCACCGATAAGAAGATAGAAGATGCCCGTAAAGAGGGAAATGTCCCTAAGTCGCAAGACATGTCTGGGCTTTTTACTCTTTTTGTAGCGATCTTAGGTTTTTTGCTTCTGTTCAACTTCATCATCGACCACTATTTTAATCTCTACCGTTATTATTACTCACTGTTTACTCAAGAGTTTAATAGAGAACTTGTATTCGAACTGGCATTTATAACAATGCGTGAGTTTTTGATCATGGTCATTCCTCTGGCAATCTTGGTGGCCATTGCCGGAGTAGGAGCAAGCTTTTCACAGTTTGGCTTTCTTTTTACGACAAAACCTTTGATACCTGACTTTAAGAAGATAGACCCAATCAAGGGAATAAAAAATCTTATCTCTATGAAAAAATTGATTGAAGGAATAAAGATAACGCTGAAAGCATCC
This sequence comes from Sulfurimonadaceae bacterium, assembly GCA_041562655.1. GTDB lineage: Bacteria > Campylobacterota > Campylobacteria > Campylobacterales > Sulfurimonadaceae. The sequence continues at coordinate 6,121 of JBFEXN010000082.1, read as the reverse complement.
ATCACTTTGGGAATAGGCTTTATCTTCTTCTTTATGTTTATCGAAGAACTTCCTACGGTTGCTGCTTTTGCGTTAGGTGATCAGCTTGACTGGTTACGTGATAAGGCGATCATTATGGCATTGGTGATGTTGCTTATTACCTTTGTCTTTGCCCTGGCCGATATCATCATTGTGCGTAAACAGTACTTTGACCAGCTTAAGATGAGTAAGCAAGAGATCAAAGATGAGATGAAAAACATGGATGGGGACCCACAGGTCAAAGCGAAGATCCGCCAGATACAGATGCAGATGTCGCGAAAAAGGATGATGGCCGAGGTGCCGACGGCAGATGTCGTTATCACCAATCCGACACACTACGCTGTCGCGATACGTTATAAAGAAGGCCAAGACAATGCACCCGTCGTTGTGGCAAAGGGGATGAACCAGATTGCGCTCAATATTAAAAAGATAGCAAGAGAGAATGAGGTTCATATTGTCCAAAATCCTCCATTAGCCCGTTCATTATATGCTGAGGTCGACCTGGAAGCACCTATCCCAGAGTCACTCTTTCAGGCGGTTGCCGAAGTCTTGGCATATGTATACAAGATGGATAAAAAACGCCAGTAAGATAGTTGTAATACAGGCTTTAGCCCTTTATTAACCATCCTTGAGTATAATTTCAAAAATCTTTACGAAGAGGGCTGTGGTTTGCATGAATTGATGAAGGCATTGGATGATGCCAAACATGTTCTTATCATCGCCCATGTCGATCCTGACGCGGACTCAATGGGTTCTGCTTTGGCCATGTATACGCATGTCTTGCGTTTACACAAAAAGGTCAGTCTTTTCTGCGAGACAAAGAAGATGGACCCATCTTTGAAGTTTCTGCCTTTTTTTGAGAAGGTGCGCTCTAGTAGTCCCAATGATTACGATCTTGCGATGAGTTTTGATTGTGGAACGTACAAGAGGCTTGGAATTGATGTCAAAGCGACCTTGGTCAATATTGACCACCATGTATCCAATGAGAGGTATGGCGCGATCAATATCGTAGATACGACAGCCATCAGTACGTCGCAGGTCCTATATGATTTTTTTAAAGCTAATGACATAAAGCTCAACGCAAAGATGGCAACGGCTCTGTATGCGGGTCTGGCAGATGATTCGCAGAATTTCACGACAGATAAGACAGATGCACGGACATTTATGATGGCGGCAGATCTTGTCAAAAGTGGAGCAGATAATGCTTTATGTACGAAAATGTTGTTCAAAGAGAGATCTTTGGCTTCGATGCGCTTGAAAGGCAAGATGTTATCGGCCGCCAAGTTGTATTGCTCCGGCAGGGTCATATCAACTCTGGTGGAAAGAAGTTTTTTTGAGGAAACGGGCGCCTACGAGGTTGATTGTGAAGAGGCCTTGCACGAGACCTTGGAGCTTGCGAACGTTGAAGTAGCATTGATGCTTAGGCATACAAAAGACGGGCGCATCAAAGGCTCATTGCGAAGTTCGAAGGGAATGGATATGAATCTGATAGCGTCCGCCTTTAGTGGAGGAGGCCATGTTCACTCCGCCGGATTTGTGACAGAAGGAAGTTCTTTAGCGGAGCTTGAGACTAAGATCATCAATATAATAAAGGAAAAAATTTGAGAAGAAAAAGAAACTCATCATCGATACTGTTTTTAATAATCTTTGTAGGTATTATCGCAGGTGTGGTATATCTATATAATTCGAAGGTGTTTGAGAGAGACTTACCAAAGGTCAGTATGACCGATGCGCAGTATTGGAATTTAAAAGAACCAATTGACCTTAGCATAGAGGATGAAAGCGGGATTAAATATTACGAAGTGAAAATGCTTACCTCTGAGGGTGAAAAAGTATTGACACAAGAAGCCTTGTTGACACCCGAGAAAAAGCTGGATATTAAAGTCGAATATCCTAAGATGGGGTACGGTATCAAGGACAAAGAGATCAAGATCATTGTCAAGGCTGTTGATGCCAGTCAATGGAACTTCTTTTCTGGAAACTCTGCCACGGTAGAAAAAAGTTTTATTATTGATAAGAAAAAGCCTCTTGTGACACTCGTGACCAACTCGTACGGTATCTATAAGGGTGGAAGCGCCTTGGTGATCTTCAGAGCAAAAGATGAGAACATACAAGATATCTATGTTGAGGTGAACAAGGACAGACGCTTTAAAGTCCAGCCTTTTTACCAAGACGAATATTATGCGACTCTGGTAGCCTGGCCGGTAACAGAGGATACCTTTGATGCGCGTATTGTAGTCGCAGATAAAGCCGGCAATACGATGCGTGTACATGTCCCTTATTACCACAAGGCAAAGAACTATCGTATCTCAAAGATCAAGTTGTCAGACAGATTCCTAAAAGGAAAGATCGCAGAACTGGCTGATGAATACCCTGAAACACAGGGTGTCGAAGATTCAATAGAGCAGTTTAAAATAATCAATGAGGATGTTCGGGCAAATAATGAGAAAATCATTCATGAAATCACATCGCGAACATCAGACAAGATGATCAACGATTTTTCCATCAAGCCGTTTTATCCTCTCAAAAATGCAGCAAAGGTCGCCAGCTTTGGTGATCATAGACTCTATTATTACAATAAGCAGAGGGTAAGTGAGTCATACCATCTTGGTTTAGACCTTGCGAGTGTGAAAATGGGAAAAATTCGTACACAAAACCATGGTATGACGGTATATGCTGAAGAAAACGGTATCTATGGAAACTTGCCTATTATCCACCACGGGATGGGGTTGTATACGATCTACGGGCATTGTTCAAGTGTCAAAGTAGCTCCTGGTGATGCGGTAAGACCGACAGAGCAGATCGCAAATTCTGGCAAAAGCGGATATGCCATGGGCGATCACTTGCATTTTGGTGTCCTGGTCCAGGGGGTAGAAGTACGTCCGGAAGAGTGGATGGACCAAGACTGGATACGTTTGAACATTACAGAGGTCATGAAAAATGCCAAGAAGCTGATCGGTAGGTCATGAAGGTCAAGCAGCTTACCTTAAAAGCCTTTGAGTTTGAGATAGAAGACGATGAGGCGTTTATTGAGTATTATTCAAAAAATGCACCCTTGATACAGGGTCATCAACTAATCCTAAAGGGCAGGGTTAGTGCGGATGTCAGAGCATTTTTAGAGGATAAGAAAGCTGTTTATGTCGATCTTAATGAGAAGACCTTGATCACACGTAAAAAGCGTTCTACTCCTGTTCTTGAAGAGCAGACGAATGCGACAGTTATGGCAACGGAGGATGTGGAAAAAGCTACGGAGAAATCTTCGGTGTATTACCGTCCAATACGTTCTGGCGAAGGTATCGAATCAGAGAACGACCTGGTCTTTTTTGGACGAATAAACTCCGGTGCGATTATCGAATGCTCGCGTTCAGTGCAGATTTTTGGTATAATTGACGGACTTGTACGCAGTGATGGTGAGTATCTTTTGATCAGAGAGATCGGACAAGGGTCCGTGTATTTTCATGGTGAAGAGCTCGATAAATCACATTTAGATGGAAAGTTAAAACTTATAAAATATGAAGATGGTATCGTTTTTAAGGATGTATAAATGAAACAAACAACTATAGCAAAACCGGTCAACCTTGTCGGGATAGGACTCCATAAGGGGGTTCCTGTACGTTTGAGACTTGAACCACTTGAAGCAGACCGTGGTATAGAGTTCTACCGCTCAGATGTCAATGTTTCTATTCCTCTTAAACCAGAAAATGTCGTTGATACAAAGATGGCGACGGTCATTGGTAAAGACGGTTACTTCATCTCGACGATTGAGCATATGCTTTCCGCCGTGTATGCCTATGGTGTCGACAACTTGCGTGTTGTTGTTGATGCTGATGAAATACCGGTCATGGATGGAAGTTCAGCCAGTTTCTGTATGCTTCTGGATGAGGCAGGACTGGTCAGTCTTGACGCACCTAAGAAGATCATGAAGATTAAAAAAGAGATCATCGTAAAAGAGGGGGATAAGTATGTCAAGCTTTCTCCATCAAATGATCTTAATTATGATTTTACTATCAAGTTCAACCACCCTGTGATCGATGAACAAAGTTTTACATTGAACTTTACAAAAGAAGAGTATAAAAACAAGATCGCAAAAGCACGTACCTTTGGTTTCCTGCACGAGGTTCAATACCTTCGTTCAAAGGGGCTGGCACTTGGCGGTAGCTTGGAAAATGCCGTTGTTTTGGATGATAAAAAAGTACTCAATACAGAAGGCCTTCGCTTTCCAGATGAGTTCGTTCGTCATAAGATACTTGACGCTATCGGAGACATGTCGCTTTTAGGCGTAAACTTTATCGGTAATTATGAGGCCTTTGCGGGTAGTCATGACCTGAACCATAAGTTGACGTTGGAGCTGTTCAAAGAAAAAGAGAACTATGAGATAGTCGAACTCTCAGGGGCAGAAGCGAAGGAATTGGCTCACGCATATGCCTAAGGTCGATGTCATCGTCATCGAACTAAGTTCTCCTATCTTAGTCGGTGTTTACCAAGACACACACTTGATTCAAACCTTCTCATCGGATGAACAAAGTTCAGAGGCACTGCCCCTTCTTTTCAAACAGATACTTGAAAGTTTTGAGATAGAGAATATTGTCTATACCCGTGGTCCGGGTTCTTTTATGGCGATAAAAGTAGCTTATATCTTTCTGCAGACTCTTTGTATTACCAATAAATGCAAGCTTTTTGCTACGAATGCATTCACTTTTAACCAATCTCGACCGATAAAAGCTTTCGGTAAACTCTATTTTATACAAAGCAATGGTACAATTACGACTCAAAAGTTTGAAGAGCCGGTAGAGGCTAGATTTGAACTTCCAAATTCAATTAACCTGAGCGATTATTCAGAAGAGACGACACCGCTGTACGTTTTACCTGCAGTGTAATATGTGTAAAGTCTTTTTGCTCAAAAAGGATCGATATGATAATCAGTGTACCCGCTACTAGTGCCAATCTTGGCCCAGGATTTGACTCACTAGGCCTTGCCTTAGACCTACGAAACACCGTCGATATCAGACCATCTCGTTTTCATTCGGTATCTGTACGCGGTGAGGGCGAGGATAATCCTAAGTTAAAGGGTAATAATCTTTTTGTTGGGATTTTTAATGAACACTATAACAAATTGACGCAAAAACGCCAACATTTCAAGTTCACCTTTCACAACCAAGTACCGCTTTCGCGCGGTTTGGGAAGCTCGTCGGCAGTGATCGTATCTGCCATAGCCTCTGCCCATGAAGCAGCGGGTGTACGCGTGTCTCGACGACGTATCTTAAATCATGCACTTCAGTATGAACCGCATCCGGATAACATCACACCGGCAGTCATGGGCGGTTTTAATACTGCAGTAGTAGAAAAGGGAAAGGTCTTTTCAGAGAAAAAACATCTTCCTTCTTATCTAAAAGCCGTAGTCGTCATTCCTAATAAGCCCATTTCGACGGCACATTCTCGTACGACGTTGCCAAAATCATACAACAAAGAGAACGCGATCTTTAATCTCTCTCATGCATCCCTTCTGGTCGCTTCTTTTTATAGTGAGAACTGGGAGATGCTACGCATTGCATCAAAAGACAGATTTCATCAGCGCCAGCGAATGAAGATGCTTCCGGAACTTTTTACGGTTCAAAAACTTGCTTATGAAAACGGTGCCCTGATGAGTACGCTCTCTGGTTCAGGATCGACATTCTTTACAATGTGTTATGATGAAGACGCACAAAGAATACATGACAAGATGGAACAGCGTTTTCCCGAGTTTACAGTGAAGACTTTGGATTTTGATAACTATGGGTTGAAGATTGAACGTTAATTTGATGTTACTTCGCAATCTGTCCCTAAACTAAGAAAGAATAGGGTATAATGGCGCGCAAATTACATGTTCCAACTCGAATGTGCATACAGTGTAGGCAACGTCAAGCTCAGAGTAGTTTGATCCGTCTACAGTGCAAAGAGAAGAAGATAATAGCCTTTGATGGCATCGGACGAAGTATTTATGTCTGTCATACATGTATAGAAAATCCTAAGCTGGTCAAACAACTGGCAGGTCGCTGTAAATGCGTAAAAGATTCACACGAAGAGATAAATTCTCTACTTAAGGAGCTAATAGCTGATGATAGAT